>WFYJ01000138.1 GCA_015490175.1 Saprospiraceae bacterium
CCGAAAATGAAGCGGGTGCAAAAAGGGGGAGCGTTGAGGTTGAATGTTGAGACCGCGTAGCGGATGTTGATATTCCGGCAGGTCGGAACACGGGCCCGGCTACGCCGGCGCCTGTTGAGACAAGCGCCGCCCCTCGGGGCGGCGCTTGTCTCAACAGGCGCCGGCGTAGCCGGGCCCGTGTTCCGACCTGCCGGAATATCAACATCCGCTACGCGGTCTCAACATTCAACCTCAACGCTCCCCCTTTTTGCACCCGCTTCATTTTCGGGATGCGCGATCATCTATCCAGGGACACCACCTTCCACATTTTACTCCGCGCTCGTCAAATGCCGCCGCCTCCGTAAATTGCACACGCGCCTCGTGCCAAGCACGCGCAATGAACACCACCAAACCCTGCCTGCCATGAGCGACTACCGCGAACCCGCTCGCCGCGCCTCCATCAAGGCCTGGGCCGAAGAAGACCGCCCCCGCGAAAAGCTGCTCCACAAAGGGCGCCATGCGCTGAGCGATGCCGAGCTGCTGGCCATCCTCATCGGGTCGGGCAATGCCGAAGAGTCGGCCGTGGCGTTGGCCCAACGCATCCTGCACTCGGTCGATCACAATCTGTACGAGCTGGGGCGCCGCGCGCTCGACGAGCTGATGCAGTTCAAGGGCATCGGGCAAGCCAAGGCCATCACCATCGCTGCGGCGCTCGAGCTGGGCCGGCGTCGCCAGTTGGCCGAGCTGCCGCGGCGACCGGCCATCACCTCCAGTGCCGAAGCCCACGCCGCCATCGCGCCGCTGCTCAGCGACCTGGGGCACGAAGAGTTCTGGATCCTCCTGCTCAACAAGGCCAACCGCCTCATCGGCAGGGAACGCATCAGCAGCGGAGGCACCGCCGGCACGGTGGTAGATGCCGGCATCGTGTTCCGCAAGGCCATTTTGGCGGGAGCCTCGGCCCTCATCCTGGCGCACAACCACCCTTCAGGCAACCTCACCCCTTCCGATGCCGACATCCGCCTCACGCGCAAGCTCGTCGAGGCGGGCCGCCTGCTCGACATGCCGGTGCTCGACCACCTCATCATCGCCGCACACCGGTACTACAGCTTTGCCGATGAAGGTCGTATGCGATAATGCGCTTTGATGGGGCACACACACCCGCCCTGCACCTATATTTGTGCCTCGTTTGAAAAGTGATTGTCCGCCAGAAAAAACACGTGTCACTCATGAAAGTAGCCGTCGTAGGCGCCACCGGACTGGTGGGCCAGGTCATGTTGCGCGTGCTCGAGGAGCGCCGATTCCCCGTCAGTGAGCTGATTCCCGCCGCTTCCGAGCGCTCGGCCGGCAAGGAACTGACCTTCAAGGGGGTGCCCGTCAAGGTCGTCACCATCGAGGAGGCGCTGGCGGCCCGCCCCGACGTGGCTCTGTTCTCGGCCGGCGCCGGCGTGTCGCGCACGTGGGCGCCGCGTTTTGCGGAAGCAGGCACCACCGTCATCGACAACTCGTCGGCATGGCGCATGGAGCCCCACATCAAGCTGGTGGTGCCCGAGGTGAATGCCCACCTGCTCACCGCCCGGGACAAGATCATCGCCAACCCCAACTGCTCGACCATACAGATGGTGGTCGCCCTCAACCCGCTGCACCGCGCCTTCGGCATCCGGCGGCTGGTCATCAGCACCTACCAGTCGTTTACGGGCACGGGCATGAAAGCCGTCAAGCAGTACCAGCTCGAAAAGAAAGGCTTCGAGCCCAAAGACGAAGAGCGCGCCTATCCCCACCCCATTTTCGAAAACTGCCTGCCTCACTGCGACGTCTTCCTCGACAACGGCTACACCAAAGAGGAGATGAAGCTGGTCAATGAGACGCGCAAGATTCTCGACGCCCCCGAGATCGGCATCACGGCCACGGCCGTACGCGTGCCCGTCCATGGCGGCCACTCCGAAGCGGTGAACGTCGCCTTTGAAAAGCCCTTCGAGCTGGATGCCGTGCGCCGCCTGCTCGAAGAAGCGCCGGGCGTGGTGGTGCTCGACGAGCCCGCGGCCAACCGCTACCCCATGCCGCTGTTTGCCAAAGATCGCGACGAGGTGTTCGTCGGGCGCATCCGCCGCGACGAGAGCATCGACAACGGGCTCAACCTCTGGATCGTGGCCGACAACCTGCGCAAAGGCGCCGCCACCAACGCCGTCCAGATAGCTGAATATCTGCTTGCGCAAAAAATGATCGGACAGGATGCCGTGGCCGACACGCAGGCCTGAGTCAACCCGCGCTGTCATACGGACACATTTGGTATTTTGGCACGCCTTTGCCTAACTTGCCTTGAATGCGCAAGGCAGGGCAATGGTGCCCTGCCGATCTGACCCGACAGGAGGAATTACCGTACCGTATTTTTTGAATCACAATTACACAAGGAACAATGAAGACCAAACTGGTACTGCGTGGCACGAATGCCGAAGGACAAGAGGTACTGCTGGCCATCCGCTTGCGAGCTGAAGACAACATGGTAGATGTGTGGGTGTTTCCGCAGGAAGTAGCCACCAGGGAGTTGGAGCGGCAGTTGTACGACGAATGGCGCGAGGGCAAGGAGGTGCCTTTCCCCGAGCCGCACGAGCACTTCGAAAAAGAGCTGTCGCTGACCGAGTCCTTTTTGCCGGAAGGCATCCAGCCCGAGCGCGAAGACCTCATCCAGCGCGCCCAGACCGAGTGGCACTTCATCGTGTTGTCGCACAAGCTGGTGCAGACCTACGAACAGGAGCTGACCGAGCTGCGCGAGCGCGTGGCCCAGCTCGAACAATACGACAAGGGCGTGTGGAACCAGCTCAAAGGATTCTGGGACAAGGTGCAGGAGCAGGTACGCGACCGCAACCTGCTGCGCCGCCACGCCAATGAGCTGCGCGACAACGTCAACGAGCTTTTCGCAAAAATGAAGGCACTGCGCGCGGCCATGGACGAAGAGTTCCACCACCAGTCGCGCGAAAAATTTGAATACTTCAAAAACCGCCTGGCCGAGATCACCGAAAAGGCGGAACAGGGCCTCAATCTCGCCGGCCTGTTCGAGGAGCTCAAGCAACTGCAGGAAGAATACCGCAAGGCGCGCATGACGCGCGACCACAAAAACACCATCTGGGACGAGCTCAACCTGGCCTTCAAACTCGTGAAGGAAAAGCGCTTTGGCAAGGAAGCTGCCAGCAACTCGCCCCTCGAGCGGCTGCAGCGGCGCTACAACGGCCTGCTGGCCGCCATCGAAAAGATGGAGCGCTCCATCAAGCGCGACAAGGATGACCTCAAATTCCAGCAGCGCAAGATCGAACGCTCCGAAGGCCAGCTCGAAGCCCAGTTGCGCAAGGCCAAGATCATGATGATCGAAGAGCGCGTGCGCTCCAAGGAAGAGAAGCTGGCCGAAATGCTCCAAACCAAAAAGGAGCTCGAAGAGCGCCTCGAAAAGCTGAAAGCCAGGGAAGCCAAAAAGCAGACAGCACAGCAGCAGGAAGCGCCTGCCGCTGCAGCGCCGGAAGCAGGAGCGGAAGCTTCTGCCGCCGCTTCCGATGAGCCGGAAGCAGCCGCCACCCAAAAGGAAGACGTACCTGCCGGCGCTTCGCTGACGGAAAAACTGGAAGACCTGGCCGAGGATGTCATTGACACGGCCAAGGCCGTAGCTTCTGTGGCCGCCGACAAGCTCTCGGAAGTGGCCGAAGAACTGAAAGAAGAGGCCCGGGAGGTGAAAGAAAAAGCCGAAGCAATAAAGGAAAAGGTGGAAGAGAAAATCGAAGAGGTCATTCCGCCCGAGAAAATCGAAGAGCTGAAAGACAAGGTCGAGGAAACGGTCGAAGAGGCCTTGGACACCGCCAAGGCAGCCGCCGTCGTGGTTGCCGCCAAAGTGGAGGAAGCCATGGAAAAGCTGAACCCCTCGGAAGAAACGCCGACCGAGGCTCAGCCCGCAACAGAAACAACTGACACCCAGGCCGAAGCAACTGCAGAAGAAGCTGGCCAGGAAACGCCTGCCGACGCGGCGGCCGATGCGGAAGATGCTTCTTCGGATTCGGAAGCCACCGACGAAAGCACTACGACCGACGACGAGAAAAAGGATGCCGAATAAAGACAAGGCGACTCGCCGCCTTTATACTCACAACGCAATTCGGTTTGGGAATTTTTGACGATAGTCATTTTGAGATGGAGAGATGGAGTGAAGAGAGAGGAGAGAGGAGAGAGGAGTGAAGAGTGATGGAGCGAGGGAGTGACCGATGGCGCAAACTGCGCGACGACTGCGTCTTCTGCAGCTAAAAGATCATTCAGTTACACAGAGCGCCACTGAGAAGGCACTGATTTTCAAAGAGTTGGAAACCCTAAACC
>WFYJ01000139.1 GCA_015490175.1 Saprospiraceae bacterium
CCTTTGATCCTTTCCCAAAGAAGTTTTCGCGACCCGAAGACTTGCCGAGCTTGTTGGAATTCCGTATCCAGGTGCTGGGCAATCTGGTCTACAGCAAATGCCAGCAAGGTCAGGATGGCAAAGTTGGTAGCCAGGTATTTTTTGCCATGCCCGTAATTGTGTCCGAAGTGATATCCTTGGTTTTTAAGTGTATTGAAGGTTTCGTTCTCAATTTTCCATCGGGCCCTAGCCACAGCCACAAATTCCTTGATCATGCCTGCTTCAAGGGGCAAGTCTGTAATCCAGCTGCCACAGTAGAGCTGCTTTCCTGTAGCCAGATCGGTTTCTACATAAGTCACGTAATTCGTGCGTATGTGTTGATGGGCCCCATTGAGCATCAGGTCACAAGCAAAGGAAGCACGACATTCACGCTGCCCTTTTCGCCATGAAAGATGCTGAAGCAACTGCGGTTCGCGATCCAACTGAATGCGCACAAAGTTTTGCCCCTTGACGACAATGATATAGCGCATGTCGTGTTCGCTCAGCATCTGAATGTGGGGGCCATTGGCATACAAGGCATCAAAGACGCATACCACTTTATGCTGAGCCAGTACTTGAGCAAGGCGGGGGATGAGCCGACGAGCTGCATTGAGTTCGCAATCGTTCTTCTTGGCGCCATCCTGCTTGACAATCGCTTCACAGGCAAGAGGAAACACCGTGGACTGACCCGGGCATACGTTCACAGCTGCCAGCATCTGATGTTGATAACTTGTCTGTCCGTTGCGATGTTTGCGTTCCAGACAATGAGGACAGCTCTTCGACGTAGAGCAATAATGACCGGTGGCATCCACAGATATGGCTACATAGCCGCCCAACACCTCTCGCTCTGGCCACACCTCGTGTTCACTCAATACGTTGTGGATTTCTTCAAATCCGGAATGCAGATGCTGAGGATCAATGCCATCAAGTCCTTCACGGAGCGCCGTATCACCTGGCAAACAGGTGATGCCGAAAATGCGCCGAAGATTCGCCTCTCGCATGGGAAATTGCTCGCGATATTGCCGCAAGGATGGGTCCTTGAGAAAAAACATCGCAAATCCGGTCATCAACAAATCGTCAAGGGCGTACCGGTTATTGGATCTTCGATGATCAGGGATGGTCTGAAACCTCGTCCGTAATTGCAGGATTGTTTTGTCGACCATTTTTGACTCAAAAGGTACGCTGGGCTTGTATTTGATCCAAATATAATTTTTAGTTATAAACATTTATCCAAACCGAGAATCGCTGGCAAGCTCTTGAATCAAATCCTCGATTCCTCGGTTCCTCGATTGCTCAATCAAAAATGTCCATCGTCTATCGTCCATTGACGATCGTCAATAATTCCCAAACCGAATTGTGTTGTGAGTACACACATCATGCTTTCCGCAAATGACCGACGCTGGATTGCCTGGATTCTGGGCGCGTTGCTGCTGGTGGCCATCGCACGCTTACCCATTGGCTACTACGCCTTTCTGCGACTGGCCGTATTTATCGGTGGCGTGGTGCTGGTATGGCAGGCATGGCAGGCGCAACGACAACTGGGCGGGGCGGCCATTCTCGTGGCGGGCATCGCCCTGCTGTTCAACCCCATCGCACCCGTCCACTTCTACGACAAGAGTACCTGGCAGGTCATCGACCTGGCCTGTGGTCTTTTCTTTCTGTGGTATGGCCGGCAAATGAAAGAATGAGGCCTCAGCGCACCGGAAGCCACACCGGGTTGCGGGCATCGTATTCCAACAGCAGGCGATAGAGCGTGCGCGCGTCGGCATCGGGCGGCAGGGCATCGAGCCGGGCGCGCATTTCGGCATCATCGGCCATGAAGCGGCGCAGGTTGGTCCGCGTGAAGTCTGCCATTTCGCCCGTGGGGAAAAGGATGATTTTCTGCCGTACCACCTCCTGCGCTACCGGCACGCGCCCCTTCCGAAACGGCCTCCCGTTCTTCGGGTTCCAGGCAACGATCTCGCGATCCTTGACTTCGGTATCGGTCCAGGCGAGGTAGCAAATTTTTCCCCTCACCTTGAGCGGCACGAAGGCCCGCACGCTGTCGCCCGTCCAGGTGGTGATGATGCCGAGGTAAGGCAATCCCTCACGCACCAGCACGCGCACCGTATCCACCGGCAATGGCTGCCCTTCCCGCGTGCGCAAGTCCTCGACTACCGTCCGGCGCGTTCGGGGATTGGTGAAAAAGCGGTATTGCACGACATCAGCGCCGAGGTCGGGCGCATTTTGCCGAAAGGCATCCCAGGTGAAATACAGCCCGTCGGCAAATCGGAAATGCTTGTCCAGGCGCGCGCTGTCCTGAGCCGAAGCACTCCAGTGCCATCCCAGACCTATCAACCACCATACATAAACCACACGCAAAGTGGTTTGGGAGAACCTCCAACGCTTATTCACTGAAAGTGAGGGCAGTTCGGGATGCTTCGCATCCCGAACTGCTTCGTGTCGTGCATATTTCATGCTTGTACCTGTTTGCCGGTGAGGCGCTGGAACACGTCCTCCACGCTGAAGGTTTCGCGATGCAATTCGACCAATACCAGCCCGCGCTCCACGGCGAAGCGGAACACCTCGGGGCGCAGGTCGGCGCCTGCGTCGGCGACGAGCTGGAAACGGCCCTGGCCCAGATCGCGCACCTGCTCCACCCCGCCAATGCGCTGCCAGTCGGCGGCGGCTACCGAGCCCTGCACTTCGACGTGCAGTAACACCTGCCCGGCCACGCGGCGCTGCAACCCGTCAATGGTGTCGTCGGCCACGATGCGGCCCCGATCGATGATGAGCACGCGATCGCAAAGGGCCTGCACCTCCTGCATGATATGCGTGGAAAAGAGCACCGTCTTTTGCCGACCCAGCTCCTTGATGAGGCGCCGGATCTCGACGAGCTGGTTGGGATCGAGGCCGCTGGTGGGCTCGTCGAGGATGAGCACCTCGGGATCGTGCATCATGGCCTGAGCCAGCCCCACGCGTTGGCGATAGCCTTTCGAGAGCTGCCCGATTTTCTTGTGCTGTTCGAGGCCCAGCCCGGTCAGCTCGATCAGCTCGGACACGCGGCGAGCCGGGTCGGCCACGCGATACACGCCCGCCACGAAGTACAGGTACTCGCGCACGTACATGTCCTTGTACAGCGGATTGTGCTCGGGCAGGTAGCCCACGCGCTGCCGCACGGCGAGCGATTCGGTCTCGACGTCGTGGCCACACACCTCTGCCTTGCCCGAAGTGGGCGGGAAAAAGCAGGTGAGCATCTTCATGGTGGTGGACTTGCCTGCACCGTTCGGGCCGAGGAAGCCCACGATTTCCCCTTTGCGCACCTCGAAGGAGATGTCGTCTACGGCGCGTTGGGTGCCGTAAATCTTGGTCAGATGCTGAACGCGTACGGACATATGGGCTGATCGTTTAAAGATGCGAAAGTAGCACGCTCTGGCGGTGCACTCAGGGCTCAAACATACAAGGGCGGCAGATATTTTGCTTTCGCAAAAAGGTCGTGTCCCCGATCAACTGATTTCAAACTGCGTTTTCTGCGGCCGAAGGCTGTGGTTTCAATGAATGAGGAACCGAGGAACCGAGGATTTGAGGATTTGAGGATTGAGCGCACTGAAAAAAGTCCGTAACAACGTGACAACGTAACGCGTGACGCGTGTCCACTATAGATAACA
>WFYJ01000140.1 GCA_015490175.1 Saprospiraceae bacterium
GACTTTGGTCGGGACAAGCTGTTGCGTCCCCGACTGGCGTCGGGACAAGCTGTTGCGCGAGGCTATAGGTTTTTTCAGTGGCCTCAAGCTTTAAACTCTGAACCCTCAACCCTCGACCTGTTCAAAAACTGCGTCAAGCTGCGCTTTCTGCGGCGGAAAGCTGCGGTTTCAATGGATGAGGAACCGAGGATTTGGGAGCGATTGAGACCGCTGCGCGGATGTTGATATTCCGACAGGTCGGATCCTGTACCGGATACGGGAACAGGTGCCCGGCTTCGCCGTTGAGACGCCGCTGTGCGGCTGGTTGAGATAGCTTATCGAAAAACCGAGGGAGCTTGTTCCGACTCGTCGGAAAGCTTGTCTCGGCAAACCGGGACAGGCTTCGACGCCAGTCGGGAATGTAACGATTCGCAATGTGTTTTTGTTTCTAAATCAATATGTTATCTATAGTGGACACGCGTCACGCGTCACGTCGTCACGCCGTTACGGTATTGGAAGAATAGAGGCCGCTGAAACCCGAGCCGCAAGGCGGAAGTCCGGCTGGGGGCGTTTTGCCGGAAGGCGGGACTCATTTCCCGAAAGGGAAAAGTACCTTTGCCATCCAAACTGCATCAGCTCATGACCGCCCTTCCCGACGCGCTTGCAGCCACGCATTTCCGGTTGCCCGGCCAGACGGCTTTCTATCGCGGCAAGGTGCGCGACGTGTACCATCTGGGCGACTTGCTCGTAATGGTGGCCACCGACCGCATTTCGGCTTTTGATCACATCCTGCCGCGCCCGATCCCCTACAAGGGGCAGGTGCTCAACCAGATCGCCACGCACTTTCTCGAAGCCACCCGCGACATCTGTCCCAACTGGCTGGAGGCGGCGCCCGACCCCAACGTGGCCGCAGGCGTGGCCTGTGCGCCGTTCAGGATCGAGATGGTGATCCGGGGCTACCTTACGGGTCATGCCTGGCGCGTCTATCGCTCGGGCAAGCGCGTGCTGTGCGGCGTGCCCTTGCCCGAAGGCATGAAAGAGCACGACCCCTTCCCCGAACCCATCATCACGCCTGCTACCAAGGCCGAAGAAGGACACGACGAAGACATCAGCAAGGAAGAGATCCTGGCGCGCGGCCTGGCCACGCCCGAAGAGTATGCCCGGCTCGAGGAATACACGCGTCGGCTGTTTGCCCGGGGCACGCAAATGGCCGCCGAGCGCGGCCTGATTCTGGTGGACACCAAATACGAGTTCGGCAAGCGCGATGGCCGCATCTTCCTCATCGACGAGGTGCACACGCCCGACAGCTCGCGCTATTTTTACCTCGAAGGCTACGAGGAGCGGCAGCGTGAGGGCTTGCCTCAGAAGCAGCTTTCCAAGGAGTTCGTGCGCGAGTGGCTCATGGCGCATGGCTTCCAGGGGCTCGAAGGGCAGCAGATGCCCGAGATGCCCGACGCCTTCGTGGCGCAGGTCTCGCAGCGCTACATCGAGCTCTACGAGCAACTCACGGGCAAGCCGTTCGAGCCGGCCGACACCACCCGGATCGAGCAGCGCATCGAGCGCAATATTCTCACCTACCTTCAGCAACGACCGTCATGAGGCGCGCGCACCTCGATCGCGTACGGGCCTATTACGATGCCACCTGGTGGGACTACCAGGCCGTGTGGCAGAACCGCGACAGCCTGGCCGTGCATTTCGGCTTTTACGATGCCGAGGTGGCTACCCATGCCGAATCGTTGGTGCATACCAACCGCTTCCTCGCCCGCCTGGCTGCCATCCAACCGGGCATGCACGTGCTCGATGCCGGCTGTGGCATGGGTGGCACCTGCATCTGGTTGGCCCGCAACTGCGACGTAAAGTGTACGGGCATCACTCCTGTGGCCAGCCAGGTGGCATTTGCCGAAAGGCAGGCGCAAAGCAAAGGCCTCGAGGGGCGGGTGCGCTTCGTCGAGGGTGATTATTGCGCCATGCCCTTCGACGACGCCTCTTTCGACCTGGTGTGGGCCTGCGAGAGTGTGTGCCATGCAGAAAAAAAGGCCGACTTCTACGGCGAGGCCTGGCGGGTGTTGCGGCCGGGTGGGCGCCTCGTCATGGCCGAATACATGCGTACGGGCAGGCCGCTGTCGCAAAAGGCGGAAGATCTGTTGCGCGCGTGGCTGCACCGCTGGGCCATCCCCGACATCGACACGCCGGCCGAACATCGCGCCCACGCCACTGCTGCCGGCTTCGCGCGCGTCTGCATCGAAGACCGCATCGCACATGTGCGGCCCTCGCTGCACAACCTGTACGAGCAGGTGAGCCGCTACCTGTGGCTGGGGCATGTGTTGCGGTATCTGGGCATCCGCCGCCGCGAGGCGCACGACAACCACGTGGGCAGCCACTATCTGTGGCAGGCGCTGCAGGCCGGCGCGTGGAGCTATCTGACACTCGTGGCCGACAAGCCCGCCTGAGCGGCATCTTCTCCGAGCCATCCTTGCAGCACGGGCAACACGTGTTCGAGCACCCGTTGCGGTGCTTCCACCTGAGGGTAGTGGCCTGTCCCTTCGAGCCGCACGACGGTGGCAGGGCTGTGGCGTGCCATCCAATCGGCGAGGTGCCCGCCAGCGATCGGATCCTCCACGCCGTTGAGATGCATGAGTGGACAGGGCGGATGTACCAGCACTTCGACCCATCGGGAGCGATGTTGTATGCGTTCTTTCATGTAGCCAATGAGGCGGGGCAGTACGCGCTTGCCATTGTTGCAGGTGATCAGTTGCCAGAAGGCAGTGATGAGTGCTTCGTCGGGTTGGCGGCTTGCGCCAAAAATGCGTCGGAAGGTGCGCCGCAAGGTGCCTTTGTTCCAGAAGGGCAGCAACAAGGGGCCAAGCGGCGAAGCCATGAGGCGCTGCACCATGCGCGGCCGGTGCAGGCCCGGCACGATCCCGCCATTGAGCAATACGACACCCGCCAGGGCCGGTGTTTTCACTCCCTGCCGGTGGCGCCAGCGCGTGCGCCACATGAGTTCCTGCGCTACCGAGTCGCCGTAATCGTGAGCAAGGATGGCGTATCGGTGCACTCCTTTGTGGCGGAGCAGCAGCTCCACCATGTCGGCCTGATCGTGCAGCGAGTAGCGGTATCGACGAGGTTTGTCCGAAAAGCCGAAGCCGATAAAGTCGGGAGCCAGTACGTGGAAATGACGGATCAGCTCGGGCCAGATCAGGTGATAATCCCACGAAGCCGTCGGAAAGCCGTGGAGCAGCAGGAGGTCGGGGCCCTGGCCCGCTTCCTTGACGAAGATGCGATGGCCTTTGTGGAAAAACCACTCGCATTGGCTCTTCCAGGCGTGCGGTGCATGCGTCATCGTCTGTGCTTTTGATCCGAATGCCGTTTTGCGAAACGCTTGTTTGTCAGAGTTTCTGAAGGGTGAGGTGAAAAGGCGCAAAACAAATCGATATTGCGTAGTTCGTTGATTTACAGTACCTTTGCGGCCGTTTGTGAAAAACAGGGATGATGAAAATTACCCCTTTCCCTGCAAACCCTTTGAACCAAATGGCGTTTTTGATGCGTACAAACTGGCATCAAACATTTGATTATCATAAATTTGAAGAAATTTTCAGGGGCAGACACTTTGAGGAAACGCCTGTAAATCCCGGTAACGACATATCCAAATTCGACCCCATGAACACTTTTGCACGCCTGCTGCTGCCGGCGGCACTCCTCGTTTTTGCGTGGAGTTGCGACCAGCCCCGGACCCGAAAAATCGAAAAGGCTTCGGTTTCGACCGAGCTTTCTCTTCCGGCGGCAGCCCGTCCCACAACCGATTACACCGTTTCGCGTCGGGGCAAGATCATGCACGCGAAACCCCTTCCCGAAGTGTTCACGCCGGCCTGGGTGGACACACTCGAGTTTCCCGTCATAGACGATCGCCTGGCGCTTGCTTTGCAGCACCAGTTGCGGGTGTTGGAGGAGGCCGGGCCCGAAGTGTTTCGCATTGGCGGGCGCGAGCTGCGCAAGGAGGAGATGGCCCAGGTGATCGGCTACTTGCTCGAGCGCAAGGGCATGGCCCCCCTCGATGCCGAGCTTTTTCTCGAAGCCATGCAGTCGTGGGGCAAGGACCGGCGCGGGCATGTCCGCATGACGGGCTACTACGCTCCGGTGCTGCAGGTGAGCCATACGCGCACCGAACGTTTCCGGTATCCGATTTACAGCTATCCGGATGGCTGGGAAGGGCCATTGCCTACGCGTGCACGGATCGATGGCGAAGGCGCCCTCGAAGGCAAGGCCGAGGTGGTGGCCTGGGCGGAGGATCCCGTCGATGTGTATTACCTGCAGTTGCAGGGCAGCGGTTATGCGACTTTCGTGGACACGGGCGAGAAGTTCGTGCTCACCTTTGACGGCACCAACGGCCACCCCTATCGCAGTATCGAGGCCTGGCTGATGAAACGCAAAGATCTGCGCATCGGCAACCTGAGTATTTCCGGCATCAAGCGTTTTTTGAAGCAGCATCCCGAGATCCGCGATTCGGTGCTGTTCGCCAATCCCTCCTATGTGTTTTTCCGCTTGCGCAAAGGCGTCATCAAGGGTGCGGGCAACGTGCCGTTGATGGAAGGCATCTCGGTAGCTGCCGATCCCGACTACTTCCCTCTGGGCAGCGTGCTGCTGGCCTGGATGCCCCAGTACGATCGCAAAGGGCGCCTGGCGGGCCATTCGTTCAGGTTGCTGTTGCCTCAGGATACGGGCGGCGCCATTCGCGGCCCGGGCCATCTGGATATCTTCAGTGGTGTGGGCAAGACGGGCGAGCGGCAGGCCGGCATGCGTCATCACTACGGTCGCGTGTGGGTGTTGCTGCCCAAGTCGCAGGGCCAGCTCGCTTTCCAGCCCGTATCATTGCCCTGAGGGAGGAGCCGGCTTGTTGCAAACATATCTCACCAACTCCATAAAAAACGGGAGCACATCATGCGATGGCTCCCGTTGCTTTTTTGAGGGCGCGGGCCCACTACATCAGTAGCTGAACTGCTCCAGCTTGCTGAAGTGGAAAGCAATCTCTCGCTCGGCATTCTCGTCCGAGTCGGCGCCATGGATGGCGTTTTCGCCAATGCTCTTGGCAAAAAGCGCCCGGATGGTGCCGGGTGCTGCTTCGGCGGGGTTGGTGGCGCCGATCAGCTTGCGGAAGTCTTCCACGGCGTTCTCCTTCTCGAGCACGGCGGCAACGATGGGACCCGACGACATGAACTCCACCAGCTCCTGATAGAAGGGGCGCTCGCGGTGTACGGCATAGAATTCGCCGGCCTTTTCGGGCGAGAGGTGTTCCATCTTCATGGCGACAATCTTGAAGCCGGCCGCGTTGATTTTTTCGAGGATGGCACCGATATGCCCGGCACGTACGGCATCGGGCTTGATCATGGTAAACGTGCGGTTTCCAGCCATTGGCCTGTTGGTTTTTTGTTCAAAAATGAGTTGATGGCAAAAAGCGCCGCAAAGGTAGGGAATGCGCGCGCATGTCGCAGCCCCGTTTTGCCAGAGCCTGACAGAGCGTGCGGCTGTCCGGTTTTGTTTATCGGCCACTTTTGCGGAAATTCGCCTCCTGTTTTTTGACCCATCGCCATCGAATGGATGCATTGAATCGACTGAAAACGCTGATGGAGCAGCCGCGCAAGGTGCTGCTGACCGCGCATCGCAATCCCGACGGCGATGCCATTGGCTCCATGCTGGGCCTGTATCACCTTTTGCGCAAGCTGGGGCACGAGGTGGCGATGGCCGTGCCCAGCGCTTTCCCGGAGTTTCTGGACTGGATGCCGGGCGTGGACCAGATCCTCATCCACGATGACCAGGCCGAGGCCTGCAGCCCCGTGGCCGAGGGCGCCGAGGTGGTTTTTTATCTCGACTTCAACGATATCGAGCGCATCGACAAGCTGGGCGAGCTGTGCCATGCCACCGAGGCTTTCAAGGTGATGATAGATCATCACCTCGACCCGCAAGACGGCATCGCCGACTACATGCTGTCGGAGCCTTCGGCCAGCTCTACCTGCGAACTGGTGTGGGACTTCATCCATCTCATGGGCTGGGAAGCCCTGATCGATTGCCGGGTGGCCGAGTGTCTGTTCACCGGCTTGCTGACCGATACGGGCGGCTTCAAGTATGCCACCTCGCCCAGGGTGTACCGCTTGGCGGCCGATCTGGTTGAAAAGGGCGTGGATGACGTGGTGTTGCAGGACCGCCTCTTCAACTCGATGACCGAGAAGCAGCTGCGCCTGCTGGGACACGCCCTGGCCCACCGCATGGAGATCCTCGACGAGTATCATACGGGCATCATCACCCTGACGAAAAAAGATTACGAGCGCTTCGAGATCGCACGTGGCGACACCGAGGGCATCGTCAACTATCTGTTGAAGCTGCGCAACGTCAAGCTGGCGGCGTTCATCCACGAGCAGCCCACCATCACCAAGATTTCGCTGCGCTCCAAGGGCGACCTGTCGGTTCAGGAGATCGCACAGAGGTACTTCAAGGGGGGCGGCCACAAGAACGCCTCGGGCGGATACAGCTACATCGGTCTGGGGCCCACGGTACGCAAGTTCAAGTCGGTCTTGCCCAAAATCAAAGACCAGCTCGACAGGGTGGCCGAGCTGCCCGACCCCTGTCACTCGACCGGAAAAGAAGCCCCACACGATGCGGGCTGATTTTGGCGAAAGCCTGGAAACACGGGAGGTGAGGCTGAGATGCTGGGGAATCGAGGAGTTGGGCCAGATTGAGCCGGCGATGCAGATGTTGGCATGCCGCTGCCCGGAGCCTGACCCTCAACGCTACACGCTCAACGCTCAACCTGCACCTTGACCCCATGACATTCCACACCAATCTGACTGACCAGCAAATTCAAAAAAGACGAAAACAGTTATGAAAAAGCATCTTCTGTGGTACCTGCCTGCTCTCGTTTTGCTGACGCAGGCTTGCGGTGACGAGCCCGGGGAAGGCACGACCGAATCGGGATTCCGCTACATCCACTACGTCCAAAACGACGGACCCAAGCCGCAGCCGGGCGATGTGGTGTCCTTCCACGCGTATCAGTTCCTGGGCGACTCGATCGTCTTTTCGACGCGCGAGCGCGGAAGGGCAGCTTCGGTGCTCATCCCTACTGCCGAGGTAAAGACGAAGAACCCTTCGCCCATCGTCGAGGCCGTCAAGCTCATGAGTGTGGGTGACAGCATGTCGGTGTTCTACCCGCTCGACTCGCTGCCGCGCAAGCCGCGTGGCTATGAAGACGTCGATGAGGTGCGCTACGACGTGGTCGTCACCGAAATCAAAACCCAGGAAAAGGTGGCCGAAGAGCAACAAGCCGCCGCACAGGAAGCCGAAGCGGTCAAGGCCCGTGAGTCGGAGGTGGCCGAGCGCGTGGCGCACTACCTTGAAGAGTTCAGGCAGGGCCAGCTCGACGACCAGTTGATGGCGCTCGACTCGGGCTTGCTGATGCTCGTCATCGAAGAGGGCAATGGGCCCCGGGTGCAGCCGCGCCAGCCCGTCAAGGTACACTACTACGGCGTGCTGCAGGCCGACGGCAAGATGTTCGACAACTCTTTCCGCCGCGGCCAGCCCTTCCAGTTCTATCCCGGGGTGGGCATGGTCATCAAGGGCTGGGACATGGCCATCCCGCGCCTGCGCGAAGGCGGCAAGGCCCTCATCTTCGTACCTTCGGCCCTGGGCTATGGCAAGGCCGGCAACCCGCCTGCCATCCCGCCCGATGCCGACCTGGTGTTCTACGTCGAAGTGGTGAAAGCGGGCAAATGACCGCCAACTCTTTGCCCGATCTGTTGTTTCTTTGCGGGCCCTTTTCGGCGGGGGCTTTCGATTCACATGGTTTAACCCCGGGTTTGCCTTTCGGCAAATCCTACAAACCTGGAAGCACATGACCCAGGATCAGATGAAGGAGCTCAAGGAGCGCCTCGCCTTGTTAAGGAGGTATCTTTGACGTCGACAGGCGCAAACTCGAAATCGAAGACAAGGAAACGCAGTCGGCCGATCCCGACTTCTGGAACGACCCCGAGCGGGCGCAGGCCATCCTCAAGGAGCTGAAAAGCCACAAGTACTGGGTAGCGGCCTACCGCCAGGTGGAAAGCCTGGTGGAAGACCTCGAGGTGCTGGCCGAGTTCCAGAAAGAGGGAGAAGCCACCGAAGAAGAGGTGGAGGCCAAGTATCAGGAAGCCCTCAAGGCACTTGAGGATCTGGAGTTTCGCTCCACCCTCAACAAGCCCGAAGACGAGCTGGGCTGTATCCTCGAGATCAACGCCGGTGCCGGCGGCACCGAAGCCTGCGACTGGGCCGAGATGCTGTTGCGCATGTACACCATGTGGGCCGAGAAGAAAGGCTTCAAGGTGAGCCTGCTCAACCGGCAAGAAGGCGACGTGGCCGGCATCAAGAGCGCCGAGCTCGAGATTCAGGGCGACTTTGCCTATGGCCTGCTCAAGGGCGAAAACGGCGTCCATCGCCTCGTGCGCATCAGTCCCTACAACGCGCAGGGCAAGCGCATGACGTCGTTCGCATCGGTTTTCGTGCACCCGCTGGTGGACGACCGCATCGAGGTGGAGATCAACCCCGCCGACCTGGAGTGGGATACCTTCCGGGCCAGCGGCGCAGGTGGGCAGCACGTCAACAAGACCGAGTCGGCCGTGCGCGTGCGCCATTTGCCGTCAGGCATCGTGGTCGAGTGCCAGCAGGAGCGCTCACAGCACCAGAACCGAGAGAAGGCCCTGCAGATGCTCAAATCGCGCCTCTACGAGCGGGAGCTGCAAAAGCTGCTCGAAGAGCGCAACAAACTCGAAGCCGAGAAGAAGAAAAACGAGTGGGGCAGCCAGATCCGAAGTTACGTGCTCGACGACCGCCGCGTCAAGGACCACCGTACCGGATACCAGACCGGCAATACCGATGCAGTCCTCAACGGCGAGATTGACGAGTTTCTCAAGGCTTACCTGATGAACAAGGAAGAGTCGCCGAGTTGATACGATGCTATTCCGGCTTTTCGACTCATAAGCGGAGCCTGTCCTCGACAAGCAGGGCAGGCTCTGTTCCGTTTATACTCAACGCAATCCGGTTCGGGAATTTGAGATGGAGTGAAGGAGCGACTGAGCGAAGGAGTGAGCGAGCGCACGAATTTCGCCTGAAGGATGCCAAACGCTCAACGCTACACGCTCAACCCTCAACCTGCACAACCGGTTTTCCCGAACCACTTTGATTCAGTTATAAACCTGATCCACAAAAAAAGCCCGACCGGTCGGGTCGGACTTTGTCCATAAACCATCAAACATTCACGTCATTTTTCTTTACTGTTTTCTGGGGATGAGTTTGAACTCGACGCGGCGGTTGAGCTGGCGTCCTTCTTCGGTGCTGTTGTCGGCAATGGGTTCGCGTTCGCCGACGCCTTCGTAGCTCAGGCGCTCGGGCTCGATGCCGCGGGCAATGAGATATTCGTAGCACGACCTGGCGCGCTCTTCCGAGAGTATCTGATTGGCCTGTGGCGTGCCCGTGTTGTCGGTATGGCCGCGAATGACTACCTCGTATTCGGGATACTTCTGCAGGATAGCCACTACTTCGTCGAGGATGGCGTATGATTCGGCCTTGAGCGTGGCTTTGCCCGTTTCGAACTGTACGGCATGGGCGGCAAATTCGAGCCGTTCGCGGTCTTTCTTTTCGATGATGTCGGGACAGCCGTAGTTGAGTGCCGAGCCGGCGGTGCTCGGGCAGTTGTCCATGTGGTCGGCTACGCCGTCGCCGTCGCTGTCGGGGCAGCCTTTGAGTGTGCCGGCCTGGTCAGGGCACAAGTCGTCCTTGTCGGCCACACCATCGCCGTCGGCATCGGGACAGCCGCTGGTGGCGCGGCTGCCGGCCTCATCGGGGCAGGCGTCCTTGCTGTCGGCGATGCCGTCGCGGTCGCGGTCCTGCATGGGGCAGCCCCGCAGCGAGAGCAGGCCCGGCTGGTCGGGGCAGGCATCTTCGTTGTCGGGAATGCCGTCGCCGTCGCTGTCGGGACAGCCGCCCATTTCGGGCGTGCCGGCGGCTTGGGGACACAGGTCGTCCTTGTCGGCTATGCCGTCGCTGTCGGTATCGGGGCAGCCGTTGAGCTCGGCCTTGCCGAAGGTGTCCGGACATTCGTCCATGTCGTCGGTGACGCCGTCGCCGTCGGCATCAGCAACGGGGCAACCGTTGTTGGCGGCGGGGCCGGCTTCATTCGGACAGGCGTCGTCGCGGTCGATCATGCCATCGCCGTCGGTGTCGGGGCAACCGCTGGTGCTGAGGGTGCCGGGCTGATCGGGGCACAGGTCGTCCTTGTCGGGGATGCCGTCGTTGTCGGTATCGGGGCAGCCGTTCATGGCGAGGGTGCCGGGCTGATCGGGGCATTCGTCGTCGGCGTCAGCGATGCCATCGCCATCGGAGTCGGTGAAGGGGCAACCGTTGTGTGCGGGGGTGCCGGGCTGATCGGGGCACAGGTCGTCCTTGTCGGGGATGCCGTCGCCGTCGGTGTCGGGGCATCCCTTCATGGCAAGGGTGCCGGGCTGGTCGGGACAGGCGTCGTCTGCGTCAGGGATTCCGTCGTTGTCGGTGTCAGCGACTTCCTCGACGGGGCACCCGTTGTTAGCAGCGATGCCGGCCTCGTCGGGGCAGGCATCGTCGTGATCGGCGATGCCGTCACCATCGGTGTCGGGGCAGCCTTTCGTCTGTGGGGTGCCGGGCTCTTCGGGGCACAGGTCGTCCTTGTCGGCCACGAGGTCGCCGTCGAGGTCGGGGCAACCGCCGGTAGCGGCTTCGCCAAATTCGTCGGGGCAGCGGTCCTGGCTGTCGGCGATGCCGTCGGCGTCCATGTCGTCGAGGGGCCACTCGTCAAGGTTGTCGTAGGTGCCGAGCTTGAACCACCAGCCGAAGCCGAGGGCCAGTCCGTCGCGGTCATTGACGAAAGCCTTGCGGTATTCGGCCTGCACGCTGATGAACGAATTGTTACCCGCCCGGATGTTGACACCCAGGCCGGCCGGCACCTGGAGGTGGAAATCCCGGAATTGTTCGATGAGGAAGCCGCCACCGGCAAACACGTACGGCACGACGTTTCCATCAAAGCGGTTGAACTGCATCTGGGCGATGCCGTCGAGCATCAGGACCGTTTGGCCCGTATTCGTGCCCGGAAAGTTGGCCAGCCCGATCTTGAGCGGCACCCCGAGGTTGAGCCAGTCGTTGGCGTTGTAGATGTAGGTGGCTTCCAGACCGTTGCTGAGCGGCAGCGTAGGCTCGGCTCCGTTGGGGCGACCGAAGTCGAAGAAGTTGAGTCGGGCCACGAGGTTGTGCGGGCTGGGAATGGCCTGGGGCACGAAAGCCACGATGGTATCAGTGGCTGTGCTGTCCGGGGCAACGGGAGCATCCTGAGCGGCAGCGGTCCATGCAAGGCAGGACGACAGAACCAGGAGGAGCACCGGCAGGGGTGTCGAGGATTTGTTCATGGAGGAGTGTTTTCGGTTCAGGGAAATTGGCGGTCCGCATTCAGGCCGCATTTGCCGAAAGGCATGAGCCAAATATAGCGGTTCTCGGCTATTTGTAATCCATTGAAAAAAGCCATGCCGTTCTGACGAGGCAGACCGAAGGACGTGCCTGCGGCCATGCGCTCAAGCCAACTCGGCAAAAGTGATGCCGTCGCCGCCTTGTTCCGGCTCGGGGTGCCAGATGTGTTTTACGGCAGGGTATTCCTTGAGTTTCATCTTGACGGCTTTGCGCAGCACGCCTGTGCCTTTGCCGTGCAAGATCTGGATGGTGCGGGCGTTGTGGACGAGTGCCTGATCTACGAACTCTTGCACGGCATCGAGTGCTTCGTCGTAGCGCATGCCCCTGATGTCGAGCTTGCTGTCGAAGCGCTGCGACGACGAGGCCGTCTCGACCTTTACGCTGCGCTCGCGCTGCAGCTCCATGGGTTCGCGGGCGCGCTCCAGCTCGCGCACCGGCACGGTAATCTTGATCTGGCCGGCGGCCACGATGGCCTTTTTGCCGTCGAGCGAAACGATTTGTCCCGACAGCTCGCCACCGCGGATGCGCACGTAGTCGCCTGCCTGCAGCGGGGTGTCGTCGCGCTTTTTGGAGGTGGGGGTGGCATGGAAGACTTCTTCATGCAGCTCTTTGACTTCTTCGGCGATGTCCTGGCGCTGCTGTTGGGTGGCACGCGCCAGCGCGCGCGCTTTTTCCAGGTTTTTGGCTTCCTTGATCTCGCGGATGAGCTGTTGCAGCTCGAGCTGCTGTTTGGCCACGGCTTGCAGGGCCTGCTCGCGCGCTTCGAGCTTGAGCTTTTTGCGCCGGTATTCGAGCTCGCCGTGGAGGCGTTCGTAGCTGGCGATGAGGTGCTGCAGCTTTTTCTCCTTGTCCTTGAGCTGTTGGTGCAGTTCTTCCACCTCCTGCTTTTCGCGCTGCAGTTCGACGAGGAGTTGATCCACGGCCTGCTCCGACTTGCCGGTGCGCTTTTTCGCGTAAGCGATCACTTTGGGCGGCAGCCCGCTCTTCTGTGCGATCTCGAAAGCGTAGGAGCTGCCCGGCCGCCCGATGCGCAGTTGGTAGGTTGGCGAGAGGGTGTCTTTGTCGAAGGTCATGGCGCCGTTGACCAGGCCGCGCGTCTTGAAGGCGAAGATCTTGAGGTTGGAGTAGTGGGTGGTGATGACGCCGTACACGCCGCGCTTGTTCAGCTCTTTGAGGATGGCTTCGGCGATGGCGCCGCCCATCTTGGGGTCGGTGCCCGAGCCGAACTCGTCAATGAGTACGAGGGTATGCGGGTCGGCGTGTTCGAGGAAGGCCCGCATGTTCTTGAGGCGCGACGAGTAGGTGCTGAGGTCGTCTTCGAGCGACTGCTGGTCGCCGATGTCGGCAAACACCCTGGTGAAGATGCCCACTTCCGACACCTCGTCGGCGGGGATGAGCATGCCTCCCTGCACCATGAGCTGCAGCAGCCCCACGGCTTTCATCAGCACCGACTTGCCGCCGGCATTGGGTCCGCTGAGCACGAGGATGCGGTTGGGGCCGTGCAGCGTCAGGTCGAACGGCACGGTTTCCTTGCCCTGTTCCCTGTTTTTCAGGTAGAGCAGCGGATGCCGGCCGAACTGGATGCCGAGGCGCGGCTCGCGCACCACGCGGGGCATGTGGGCATTCATCTTGAGTGCCACTCTGGCTTTCGCCAAAATGAGGTCGTAGCGCACGATGCGCTCGAGGTACTGGCCGAGCAGGGCGGTGTGGGGGCGCAGCAGGCGGCACAGGTCGCGCAGCAGCCGCCATTTCTCGCGGCGCTCTTCGATCTGCAGGTCGAAGATGTCGTTGTTGATCTCGATGACGGCCTCGGGCTCGATGTAGGCCGTCTTGCCCGTGGTCGATTCGTCGTGGATGATGCCCCGGATCTTGCGCTTGTGTTCGGCAGGTACGCTGAGCACGCGGCGCCCGTTGCGGATGCTTTCGACGTTGTCGGCGAGCCAGCCCTTTTGCCGCAACTGCTGCACCACGATGCGGAACTGGCGGTCCAGCTCGTTGGTCTTGGCGATGATGGCGCGATGAATGCGCGCCAGCTCGGGCGAGGCGTCGGGGCGGATGTTGCCCTCTTCGTCGAGCACCTGGCCGATGGCTTCGACGAGGCTGTCGTCCCAAGGCAGGTCGGCCATGAGGGCGGCCAGGCGCGGATAGTGTTCCTTGCGCACCGCATTGAAGAACCACACCAGGTCGCGCACGGTGCGCAGCACGCGCCAGATGCGCATCAGCGCTTCTTCGGGCAAGACGTACTCTTCGATGGCCAACTGCCGCAGGTCTTCGCTCAGATCGTCGTAGTGCCCCAGCGGAAACACTTCTCCCTTTTCGAGGGCGGTCTTCATTTCGCGCACCTCTTGCAGCCGCGCCAGGATGGCGCCCCTCCGCGTGTCGAAAGAGGGGATGCGCGCCCGGGTAGCCCCGACCTCGCCCTGACATGCCTGTGCGACCAGCTCGAGCACCTTGTCGTATTCGAGCTGGTGCAACAGGTCGTCGGGGATGAACATCAGGCCCGTGTCGGTATGCGGAGTGGGGTGTGCGTCTTCTTTCATCGCGACAAAATTACGTGCATGTGGCATAACCGGGGCAATGGGCAGAAGTTCCGGGCGCGAAGTGTCCTTGAATAAATGATTCCACGGTAGTGTCCCCGATTAACTGATTTCAGACTGCGTTTTCTGCGGCCGAAGGCTGCGGTTTCAATGAGTGAGGAACCGAAGAACCGAGGATTTGATTCAAGAGCCTTCTGAAAAATACTGAAAATCATCCAGTTACACAGAGCGCCACTGAGCACGCACTGATTTTCACAGAGTTGTAA
>WFYJ01000141.1 GCA_015490175.1 Saprospiraceae bacterium
CCTTAAACACCTTTTCGGGATGCGCGATCATCTATTTAAGGAGACCACCCAGCATTTTATACAAGAGGCTCCTGAAAAAACCCAAAATTTCACGCAAAACCTGTTCCGCCCAGCGGAAAACTTGTTCCGACTCGCCGGAAGCTTGCCCCGCGCATCGAGGGTGTCATCCCGACAAGTCGGGAACCTGCCCCGACCAAAGTCGGGGTTGTTACGGACTTTTTTCAGTAGGCTCAAACATCAAGCTGTAAACGCACCCGACCTTTTTTCAGTGGCTATCCGATTCCCCTGGCTTTGCTCCAAATCGGAACTATTTGCAAAAAGCGCAACAATCATCTCAAACCAACAGCCATGCATTCGACCCGACTGTGGAAAATTGCCCACTGGATTGCTGCCTGGGTACTGCTGCCGCTGGCCCTCATGGCCCAGGCCCCGAAAAAGTGGACGGGAGCCGACATCCACCACGCCATCAAGAAAGCCAATGTGTTGGGCTCGGCCCTGTACGTGGCGGCCCATCCCGACGACGAGAACACGCGCATGATCGCCTGGCTGGCCAACGAGCTGAAGGTGGAAGTGGCCTATCTGTCGATGACGCGCGGCGACGGCGGCCAGAACCTCATCGGCCCCGAGATCGCCGAGCTGCTGGGCGTGCTGCGCACACAGGAGCTGCTGGCAGCCCGCCGCATCGATGGCGGACAGCAGCGCTTCACCCGTGCCAATGATTTCGGCTACTCGAAGAGCCCCGACGAAACGCTGCGCATCTGGAACAAGGACGAGGTGCTCAGCGATGTGGTGTGGGCCATCCGCAACTGGCAGCCCGACATCATCATCAACCGCTTCGATCACACGGGCAGCCGCCGCACCCATGGCCACCACACCGCCTCGGCCATGCTGTCGTACGAGGCATTCGACCTGGCAGGCGACCCCGAGGCCTTCCCCGAACAGTTGCCATACGTGCAGCCCTGGCAGCCGCGCCGACTGTTCTTCAACACCTCGTGGTGGTTCTACGGCAGCCGGGAGGCGTTTGCGAAAGCGGACAAGTCTGGCATGATGGCCGTGGACGTGGGCACCTACTATCCCCTGCTGGGCAAGTCGAACAACGAGATTGCCGCCGAGAGCCGCAGCCAGCACAAGTGCCAGGGCTTCGGCTCCAGTGGCTCGCGCGGCAGCCAGATGGAGTACCTCAAGCTGCTCAAAGGCGACATGCCCGAGGCCAACAACCCCTTTTCGGGCATCGAGCTGAGCTGGCGCCGCATCGAAGGCGGTGCCCCCATCGCCGAGCTGCTCGAGCGCGTGGACCGCAATTTCCGATCCGACCAGCCCTGGGCCAGCGTGCCCGACCTGCTGCAGGCCCTCCGCATGATCGAAGAGTTGCCGGAAAGCCACTGGACGCGCATCAAGTCGGAAGAGCTCCGCGAGATCATCGCCGCCTGCATGGGCCTGTTCGTCGATGCCACCACCCCTGCCGCCTCGGCCACGCCGGGGGAAGCGGTTCCCATTCACCTCGAAGTCATCAACCGCTCGCCGGTGAAGGCCCGGCTCACAGCCGTCCGCATCCAGCCCGACGGCCCCGCCCTCAGCCCATGGATAGCCCTTCCGGAAAATGAGCGCTGGGAACAGGACACGACCCTGCGGCTGCCCGCCGACGCGCCCTTCACCAGCCCCTACTGGCTGAGGCAACCCTGGCAACTGGGCATGTACACGGTGGAGGATCAGCGGCTGCGTGGCCTGCCCGAGACGCCGCGCCCCGTAGTGGTCGCGTTCGAGATCGAGGTGGGCGGCACGCCCTTCGTGCTGCGCCGCGCGCTGAAGCACCACTACACCGACAACGTCAAGGGCGAAGTGTACGAGCCTTTCGAGATCACCCCGCCCGTCTTCGCCAACTTCGATCAGGACGTCTATGTGTTTGCGGAAGCGCAACCCAAAGAGGTGGCCGTGGTACTGCACGCCGGCCGCGACAGCCTCGCCGGCAAGCTGAGCCTGTCCGCGCCGCAGGGCTGGCAGGTCGAGCCGGTCGGCTGCGAGGTGCTGTTGCCACGCAAGGGCGAAGAACAGCGCTTCGTCTTCCGCGTCACCCCGCCCGACACCCCGTCGGTGGGCAAGATCAGCCCCATGATCGAAGTGGACGGCCAGACGTGGACGCGCAAAGTGGTCTTCATCGACTACGACCACATCCCGAAGCAGACCGTCGTGCTGCCTTCCGAAGCACGCGTGGCACATATCGACATCCGCAAGGCCGGCGACCGCATCGCCTACATCATGGGTGCCGGCGACAAGGTGCCGGAGAGCCTCCGCCAGATCGGCTACCAGGTCGATCTCATCGAAGTGGACGACATCGCCGCCGAACGCCTGGCCGACTACGACGCCGTCGTCATCGGCGTGCGCGCCTGCAACACTCACGAGAAGCTGCGCTTCAAGCTGCCCGAGCTGTGGACCTACGCCCGCAACGGCGGCACCGTCGTCATGCAATACCAGACCACCTGGGGCCTCAAGGTGCCCATGGACGAGATCGCGCCCTACCCGCTCAAGCTGTCGCGCGAGCGCGTGACCGTAGAGGAAGCGCCCGTCACCTTCCTCGCGCCCGACCACCCGGTGCTGCACTACCCCAACGAGATCACGCAGGCCGACTTCGAAGGCTGGGTGCAGGAGCGCGGCCTCTACTTCGCCGGCGAGTGGGACGACGCCTACACGCCCATCCTCGCCGCCAACGACCCGGGCGAGCCGCCGCGCAAGGGCGGCCTGCTGGTGGCGCCGCTGGGCAAGGGCTGGTTCGTTTATACGGGCTACTCCTGGTTCAGAGAGCTGCCTGCCGGCGTGCCCGGCGCCTACCGCCTCTTCGCCAACATCATCAGCCTGGGGCATCAGCAGTGAGGCTGCCTTTCGGCAAAAACCGCCCGAGCGACAGATTTTCCCGAAAGGGAGAGAGGAGTGAGGAGTGACAGCGTGAAGGAGCGACAGCGTGACAAAGTGACCGAGTGGACAGAATTCACATGAGTGGTGCCGATTTCACCGCTTTCCCCATCAGCACCACTGAATTTCCCGAACCACTTTGAAGTGGGTACAAAAACGACGCGGGGGCAGAGGGAGGGTCCCTCCGCCCCCGCACTTTTTGCCGCAGCAGGGACTCAGCCTGCCAGCATCTTCATCTTCTCGTGCCGGAGGGCCTCTTCGGCATACCGGAACAGGCGGGCCTTGAGCGAGCGGAATTCGCCCTCCAGCTCACCCATCTTTTTGCTCAGCTCCTCGTGTTCCTTGCGATAGAGCTGCTCCTCGTGATCGGGATGATCGGGATTGCGCACCAACTCGGCCAGGAGCTTCTCGTGCTGGATAACGAGCTCTTCCGTGCCCTTTACTTCAGCAAACCAACGGTTCAGCTCGCGCTCCAACTGCCGAATGCCGTCCACGCTGGCCTCGGAGAGCAGGAACACGTAGTGCTTGTTGATCAGGTCGGTCATGAAGCGATGTTCGTCTTTCCAGAAAGCCAGCAGGCTGAGCCATTCCCTTGCCGTGCGGTGAAATTCCTCGACATGTGCCTCGTCGAAATACCGGCGGGTGCTTTGTACCATTGCCATAGTAACGTTGATTTGTGGTTTGAACAATACAAAAAATCAACGCCTGCCTCACCGGTGCGGTTGCGGCAGAGGAAAGCATCCGTTGCCGTATCATTGCAGGCGTGGCGCTGCCACCTCATCCCGACAGCTCATGTGGCCATTCGACATTTTCACCCGCAAAGGTCTGCGCGACGTGCAGGGCGCTCCGTCCTGGGGGCGGTTGGTGTGGCGTCGGCTGTGGCGGCAGCGCCGCGGCAAGGTGGCTATCGGGCTGCTCAGCGGCTGGCTGCTGCTGGCCCTGCTGGCCGACTTCCTCGCCAACGACAAGCCCCTGTGGTGCCGCGTCGATGGCTTCACCTATTGGCCCGTGTGGGAAGAGCTGACGGGCACGCAGCAGTGGCCTGCCGACTTCTACAGCACCTCGTGGTACGAACGCGCCTATGAGGCCGTGGTGTGGCCGCCCGTGCCCTGGGCCGCCCACACGCTCGACAGCCGCAACCGCAACTACAAGGGCCCCTTCGACCTGCAGGACGTGCCTTCGCGCCGCTTCCGTCACTGGCTGGGCACCGACCGCATGGGGCGCGACGTGCTGGCCGGCATGATCCACGGCGCGCGCATCGCCCTGATCGTTTGCGTGGTGGCCTTTGTGCTGGCCGGCCTCATCGGCATCCTCATCGGCGGGCTGGCCGGCTTCTGGGGCGACGACCGCATGCGAGTGCGCGCCGACCTGCTGGTGCTGGGCGTGTTGGGGCTGGCTACCGGCCTGTACGAGGGTTTCGTGGCCGGGCCGTATGAGGAAGAAGGCACCTCGCTGCTGGCCATGGCGTGGCGGGCCGCGCAGTGGTGGCTCGGTGCCGCACTCGTATTGTGGCTCGTATGGCGCTTCGTGCCCGAACGGTGGATGCCGCGCTGGCGCCTGCCCCTCGACCTGTGGATTATGCGCCTCATCGAGCTGATGGACACGCTGCCCGTGCTGCTCATCCTCATCGTGCTGAGCGCGGTGGTGGGCACCGCCTCCATCGTGTGGACCATGCTGCTCATCCCGCTCATCGGCTGGTACGCCATTGCCCGCTTCACGCGGGGCGAGCTGCTGAGCGTACGCGCCCGCACCTGGATCGAAGCGGCCCGCACACTGGGGCTGCCCGAGTGGCGCATCTTCTGGCGGCACGCCCTGCCCAATGCCATCGGGCCCGTACTCATCGTGCTGGTCTATTTCACCGCCGACGTGGTGGCCATCGAGGCTTCGCTTTCCTTCCTCGGCCTGGGCACCGCCCCCGACGAGATCACCTGGGGCAAGCTGCTGGCCGAATCGCGACACAACATCCGGGCCTGGTGGCTGGCCGTCTTTCCGGGCATGGCCATCTTCGGCGTACTGTGGCTGTTGCACACCCTCGTCGGCGCACTCAACAACGCCCTCGAAGACCGGCAATAAACGCACGCCTCATTGGCCGAAAGCGCAAGAAGACTCGCTGCTCTCGCGAAGAGGGAGGAGGAATGGAGTGAAGGAGTGACTGAGTGACTGAGTGACAGAGTGACTGAGTGACAGAGCACGCGGCAGTTCACCGGTAGTGTCCCCGATTAACTGATTTCAGACTGCGTTTTCTGCGGCCGAAGGCTGCGGTTTCAATGAGTGAGGAACCGAGGAACCGAGGAACCGAGTATTTGACAATATACTGATAATCAACAAGAAAAACTTTAAACCTTAAACTTTAAACTCTAAACCCTACACGCAACACCTTTTGCAGCCGGTCCATTTTCGGGATGCGCGATCATCTGTTTAAGGACACCACCTTCACCGATTTGACCGATTCGCTTGCCTGAGTCAATCGCCGCTCCCGGGCGAGCGAAGGTTTGCAATATCTTGCAGCTCAACCGACACTTCTGTTGCTCACCAATACCCGAACCCGCCAAATCAGCCAGGCCACACATGCCACGACCCAGGCAATTTTCAAAACACCGACTACCACACGGAAAAACCCCGTTTCCAGGTAGTGGTCAACAAGAAAGAACACCGTGAGTGCGGCAAAAACAACCAGAAAAATCAGCGCGTTTCGCCTTCTCACCGGTCGAAAATCCTCCTTCTTCCCGCTCTTCTGGTACGTCCGATATGTATCCACCACCCACAAAACCATGATGACAGAGCCAATCACATCGAGCATGAACATCGTGCTTGAATCCGGAATTTCCATGTTAACATCCTGTTATATCATATATTCAAAGCATTCTGGGAAAACCTCCAGCACTTGATTGCTGTCAATGAGGGAGTCTGGAATGCTGGTTGTGTCCCCGATCAACTGATTTCAGACTGCGTGTTCTGCGGCCGAAGGCTGCGGTTTCAATGAGTGAGGAACCGAGGAACCGAGGAATCGAGTATTTGACAAAATACTGATAATCAACAAGAAAAACTTTAAACCTTAAACTTTAAACTCTAAACCCTACACGCAACACCTTTTTGCAGCCGGTCCCTTCCTTTTCGGGATGCGAGATCATCTATTCAAGGACACCACCGAATGCTTTGCATTCCAGACTATCTTGTTTTTTCTACATCCCGAAACCGGATCTTGACCAGCACCGGCTTGTTTGCCTCGTCAATGGCATCCCACAAAGCCCGACTGACAAACTGCGGCACCACTTCTGCGACCTGATCCTGCTGAATGACAAACTCTTTCCACTCGGGAGAAAGCGCGAAGAAAAAGGCGCCGTCATCCGTGCAGCCCACCGAGGGAGGATAGTTGACCAACCGGAGCAAAGGGTGCTCCCGAATATTCTGCATGCTGTACAAATGATCCGATTCGGGAAACCACAAGAACGCCTCGAGGTGATCCTTCAAAAAGACGTAAAAGAGCGAAGCGGAGGGAGTAATCTGGTAGGTCACCAGGTGCTCCAGATTACGGCGGTGGCCTTCCGCCAGAAATGCCGGGATATCGAGCTTCCGCTCTTCAGGCCAGAAACCTTTGCCTGTCACCTGAATCAAGGGGCGCACGTGACGGGGGGACTCGATCTCGTAGATGAGCGAAGAAGTGGGATAGTTGTAAAACAGGCGACTGCCGCAGTTTTTGAGCTTGCCCGAAAATGCCATTGTCATAACGGGGATGTCCTCGGGCAAGGGAAAGAGCCGGCCTTTCTCCTGCCAGGTTTTCACGTTGTAGCACCAGACATCAAAGGGCGGCTCGAGGCCCGACTTGATGCAAAGTGCATCATGACCGCTCAGGTACCCGCCCTGAAGGGGTGCACGCTCGAGGCGATGCTCCCCGAGGAAACGCCCGTCCAGATCATAACTGATTACCCCCCAATCCCTGTTGCCTATGACGTACAACTCGGGCGCATCGGTGCTGAGGACCAGATCGGTGGCTTCGACAAACTCGCCCGGGGCTGTGCCCTGATGCCCAATGATCGTCAACCGGTTGGCCTGTCGGTCATACACCCACACGCGGTTGCCCGTCCGGTCGAGCAGGAACAGCTTCTGCCCCCGCTCGATAACCTTGTCTACCGAACCCACCACGCGCTCATCATCGAATTGCGCCAGGGAGATAAACTCCATTGAATCAATGAGTCGGGGTATATCGTACTTTCCTGAGCGCAACGCATCCGTATTCACCACACGCACTTCTGCCGACTCGGTGGCCGCCTCCGGCGCACAGCCGACAAGGGCCACCAAGCCTGCAATCCATAAAAAAAAGCGAAAGCAGTTTTTGCGAAAGCAATACCAGAAAATCATACCTGCGGTTTTTTTTGACAAAACACAAAGAGCGCTCTTTGTCTGTTCAAAATACCCGGGTAGCGACCTGTAATTTACGCTTCAGGCTTGCGCGGATGGGTGCCGCTGCGGCAGGGGTTGGGCACGCAAAAACCGGGGCCGCAAACACAGTCGTTTCCATAACCTACGTGATTCCCCTGACCATCATAACACAAGACAAGCTCTGGATGCTTGCACGGTGGATTGAGCAACCACGGCTTTGCCGATTCCCGGTAATATCCCCGCAGACTGCCCGGATAAGGCAGTCTGCAAGGTATGTTTTGTTGTCCTCAATTATCCTTCATAAGTTGAAGAATTCTAACCAGTATCGCTATGGAACTAACAATGATAGCGCCCCACGCAATAATATCTACCATTTGATGATAGCCCAATAAGTAACAACTGTTAAGTGCAATAAAAAGCAGCAGAAAAATTGCAATCCCAATGTATTTTACTTTCTTCCTGTTTTCTTCTTTTTTACTCGACAGCTTCTTTGAAAAAAGCAGCCAAGTGAAAATCAACCCGTTGATCAAAAGAATTTTTTCCATCATAATCTATCAATTACAGTCTCCAATTGGGTGGTGGAATTAAGTACGTGATATCACTTCCAGATTGTAGTGGTATGCCCAAAACTTGAAGTGGAGATGGAGCATGTATAGCTTTTTGGTAAACGAGAGCGTTTTGCGCACCATACGGCTGAAGCGCTGCCGGAGCGTGTTGTTGAATCGTTCG
>WFYJ01000142.1 GCA_015490175.1 Saprospiraceae bacterium
AAGTCGGACAGTAGCATCGAGCGATAGCCGTTGCCGATGAAGTTTTGCCCGTGGCCGAATTGCAGGCCCACGTGCTTGCTCAGGTACATGCCCATGATGCCCTGCGCCGTCAGCACGCTCAGCCCGCGGTCGAAGTCGAACACCGTGCTGCGATACGGCTTCACCAGGCCGGCGCCGGGGATGGCCTGGTCGCGCTGGTAGCGCTCGTAGAGGAAGCGCGGCGCGCGGAAATCGTTGACGACGATGTTGGTGTACAGGTAAATGCGGTCGTCGAGGCCGGCGCGCATCTCCAGGCCGCGCACGTTGTCGAAGACGGGGAAGTCGTCGTCCCTGTCGGCCAGCACGCGCAGGTTGAGCATGGGGTTGGCCCGAAAGAAGAAGTGCGGCTCATCGACCTGGAAAAAGTTGGCCGGCGTCTGGTAAAAGATGCCCAGCAGGGGGCGCTCGTTCATGACGTAGCGCACGTCGGCCTGGCTGGCCGGGGTCTGCCCTTCGTAGCGGCGGTAATACGTGACGCCCGCGCTGTCGAAGGCGGGCACGAAGGTGGGCTGGTGGCGCCCCAGCAGCAGGGTAGGCTCGGGCCCGAAGGCCAGCCACTCGTTCTGGTCTTTGAAGATGTAGTACAGGTCGCGGCGGTCCTGCACGCTGAAGTGCTGGCCGGAAGTCGTGTCGATGCGCAGGGCGTAGCGCACCATGTCGCCGCTCAGCCACGGCCGGATGCCCGAGTGGTAGGTCGGCTCGATGCCGGTCTTTATCTCGAGCCGGTCGAGGATGTGATAGGAAGGCTTCCACAGAGGTACCGGCGTGCCCTGGGCGCGCAACAGGAGGGTACACCACAAAGAGATCGCAACGAGCAGCAGTCGTTTCATGTCGAGTTTTTTTTCCAATGATCAGCAGGGGCAGCCTTGCGGGCTACCAGCCACACGCCGTTGGGATGCGAACCGGGGAAGCGCCGATCCAGCCGGTTGAGGAAGGCCGCCAGCGCGGCAGCGGGCAGGACGAGCGCTGCCAAAATAGCACTTGCCCACCAATGGCGCGCATGAAGGGCACCCAGAAAGCACAGCGTGTAGAGCTCGAAGCCGGCCGTGGCCGGCCGATGCATGGCGCCCTGCCAGTCCTCCACCTGCCAGCCGGCTTGCGCCAGAAGGGCGCGCAGCCCGGCAGGGGCGTAGCTGTGGCGCCCGTGCAAGGCCTCGTAGTGGCGCCAGCGCCGGTACCATTTTTCAAAAAAAGGCCAGAAGCGGCGGGGGCGCAGGGGCGAATACAGCAACAGGCGGCCGTCGGGGCGCGTGCTGCGATGCAGGTTTTGCAAAAACTGCAGGTCGTCGGCCACGCAGTGCAGCACGCCCACGCACAACGCGTAGTCGGCCGGCACCGGCCAGGCCTGCCGCGACAGGTCGGCGCGGGCCACCTCGACCCGACGGAAGCCGCAGGCCTCGGCATAGCGTTTGGCGAAAGCCACATTGTGGGCGTTGTGGTCGAGGCCGGTGAGGCGGCCCTGCGGGTAGCGCCGCGCCAGCCAGAAGAGGAACAGCCCTTCGCCGCAGCCGGCATCGATCAGGGTGAATGATTTGCCTTTCGGCAAAAGCCGCCCGAGGCCGCGCCGCACCGTGCCCACGCGCTGGTACACCAGGGCGAACCACCAGAAGATGACGTCCATGAGGCGCGGGTGCCGCCGGAGGAAGTCGGGGTGTGCGTGCTGGTTGATTCGTTCCGAGAGGCGGGGCATGCGCGGTCAGTTGGAGCGGTGGCGACGCAGTTTTTTCTTCATCCAGAAATGCCAGATGAAGGCATCCACCCAGCTTGCCGGCAGCAACGACAGCAGCCGGAAGGTAAGCGCATTGGAGGCGATGAGGTAGCGGGGCCGCGGCCGCCGCTTGTGCAGCACGCGCACGATCAGCGCCGCCACTTTTTCTACCGGCAACCCGATAGACTCGGACTTTGCGATCTGGCGGGCTGCGCTGCGCATGAAAGGCGCCCAGTCGGTGCCTTCGCAGGCAGGTACCGACTGTCGAGCCTTGTCCCAGATCGGCGTCTTCACCGAGCCGGGTTCGATGCACACCACGGGAATGCCGTAAATCATCAGCTCGCGACGCCACGAGTCGGCCATGGCCTCGAGGGCGTGCTTGGAGATGCAGTACGGCCCCAGAAACGGGCTGGCAAAGATGCCCGACACCGAGCTGATGAAGATGACCTTGCCCGGCGGATGAGGCGCGTCTTTGCGTGCGCCCAGCAGGGGGAGAAAGGCTTTCGTGACGCGATGTACGCCAAGTACGTTGATGTCGAGCTGACGGGCCAGCTCGTCGGTGGACAGCCACGCCAGGGGCCCGGCCACTGCGATGCCGGCATTGTTGACCAGGCCCGCCAGGCCCTCGTCGCCCACCATCTCGGCCACGCGTGCCGCCGCCCGCTCGACAGCGGCCTCATCCGTCACGTCGAACAGCAGCGGCACGAAGCGGGGCCCCAGCGCGCGCGCCACGCGCTCGGCATCCGCTTCTTTGCGCACGCTGCCAAAGACGCGGTGTCCCTGCGCCACCAACTGACGGGCCGTCTCGTAGCCGATGCCCGTGCTCACCCCCGTGATCGCATAATTGGCCATAATCCGGTATTTTGCGGAAGCAGCCGCCAAGATAGTGATCTGTTCAGACGATACCCGCCGAGCGATTGAACCTCCGGCGCTTCCCGGCATCCAATGGTGAGCTTGCCGCGGAAATTGAGATGGAGAGATGGAGAGAGGAGAGATGGAGTGAGGAGTGAGGAGATGAGGAGTGTACCGATTTCACCGATTTCACCGATTTATTGTACCAACCCTTTTGCCATGAGATTTTTTACCCTGCTCTTTGGTCTTTTCCCTTTCCTGCTTTTTGCGCAAGCGCACCTTTTCCTTCCGGAAGATCCGCAGGTGGTGGCGGTGCCGCTCGATTGGCGGGGGCACAACCTCAGCGCGGCGGCCCGCTGGTCGTGGGTCACCCATCCAGAGTTTGAGGACTTGCTGCCGGTGCTGCGGCCCGGATTCATCCGGTGGCCCTACGGCAATCCCGCCAACGACTACGACTGGCTTGCCGGCCTCGGCGATGCCGATGGCTTTCACCTGGCTCATGCAGCCGCTTTCGCAAAAAACCACGGCACGAAGCTGCAGGCCGTAGTGCCTTATGGCAACCGGTCGGCAGCCCATGCGGCCGATCTGGTGCGCTTCTGCAACAGCACGGCGCCGGCCTGGGCGGCCCTGCGCGACAGCCTGCTGGGCAGCCCCGATCCGCTCGGCATCGAAGTGTGGGAAATCGGCAACGAAGTGACGACGGCCTGGGGCTTTGCCTGGTCGTGGCTGGGCTATCAGGATACGGTGCGTTTCCGGACAGGGCAGCCCGCGATGACGTGGACGCAGCGCCAGATCGACAGCCTGTATTTCTACGGCGGTGCGTTTCCGCGCTTCGGCTGGGTGGAGCGCATCGGCGGCCTCAACGCGCGGACGGCCGTCCTCGGCGACCTGGTCTTCGTGCCGCAGGCCACCGACACGCTCGTCCACACGCTCCACTTCCCCGAGGCCAGCCTTGCCCCCGACAGCGTGCGCGTGTGGGTGGCGCCCGCCATGGGCTCCGGCGCCAACCTGTCGCAGCAGGCCATCTACGACTACCTGACGCAGCCCCAGCACCTGCTTCCGCAAAACGAATACACCTGGAACGCCACCACCTTCACGCTCTTTCCGGCAGGCGGCCTGCCCGACAGCACCGCCGTGCTCATCGAATACGTCAGCACGGGCCACGACGGCGCATTCGACTTCCTCGAGGCGATGCGCGCCGCCGATCCCGACATACGCATCGGCTACTGCACGCGTGTGAGCGAGGAGCTGGCCGCCAACCCGCAGTTCGTCGCCGACCTGAAACAACACCTGCCCGACTTCATCGTCGAGCATCCGTACGCCACCAACCTGAGCGTGCCGGCAGCCGCCATGGGGCTGCACAGCGAGCTGGTGTGGCTCAGCGAGTTCAAGCTCGACCAGATGCGCGACCGCCAGCAGTTGTGGCACAGCCGCGCCGAAGACTGGCAACTGCCGTGGACGCCCGGCCTGGCCCTCACCGAGTGGAATGTGGCCCTGTGCGACGGCTGCCCCGACCCCCATCCCTTCCGGGGCATGGGTGGGGCGCTCTATGTGGCGCGCTTCCAGGCCCGCCTCATCGAGCTGGCGGCACAGGATTCGCTGCTGCTGCACGCGTCCAACCACTTCGGCCTGATCGCGGGCGGCGACAACTTCCTGCATCTCTTCCACGTCAATGGCGGTCAGTTCCGCATCGGCAACGAGGGCTATGCCATGCTCATGGCCATGGAAGCCCTTGCCGACGGCATCGTGCTGCCGCGCCCCGAGCTGACGGACGTGCCCTGGCTTGCCCTGCAGCAGCCCGATGGCCTGCCCGTGCCGGCACCAGCCCTCGAGGTGTGGGCCGGATTTGGCGAAAGCCAGGACACATGGCGCCTGCTGGTGCTGAATGCCGATTCGGCCTTCGCCCATTCGATGGTGGTGCACCTGCCGCAGGGCTACGTTGCCGATACCGTCGAGGCGTATCTGCTGACCGGCCCGCTCAACGGCGGTGCGGTCACGCTGAGCACGCAATCGTGGGCGGTTCAGGCCGATTCGTTCGAGCTGACTGTGCCAGAGTATGCGCTTGCTTTGCTTGCCTTTCGGCAAATGACGGGCACGGTCGGTACGCGCGCGCCCGAGCCGGTGCGAGGCTGGGACGTGCGCCTGGCCACCTTCGTCGAAGGGGGCATCCGCCTTTTTGCGCAAGCGGACCAACACACGGCCCTGCAATGGCAGCTGTTGCACATGGATGGCCGCATCGCGGCACAGGGCCGCCTGAGGCTTCCGGCAGGTGCTTCGCAACCCGTACTCGATGTGCCCGTGCCGGTCGCAGGAGCCTGCGTGCTGCGCCTCTACGACGAAAGCCACCAGCTTGCCTTGAAGCTGATGGCTTTCCGGTAGGGCGGTGGAGGTGCGGCCCTACTTGACCAGCTTGTACCGGTAGGCCAGTTGCTCGATGATCGGGATGTGCTTGCCGGGTTCTTCGTTCTTGAGGATGATGTCAATGGTCACCTCTTCGGATTCTTCCTTTTTGCTGCTGTCGAAGGTGACCTTCAGCACGCCCGACTCACCGGGCTGATAGGGCCGATCGTCGTATTCGACGGTGGTGCAGTCGCACGACGAGATCAGCTCGATTTCGAGGGGCACGTCGCCGCGGTTAGTGAACTTGTAGGTAAAGGTGCGCTTTTCGCCTTTCTTTACCTCGCCCAGATCAATGACGCGCTGCTCGAAGTCCATGATGGGCACGCCGCTGGTGATGTTTTTGCCGTAGAGCGACGACATCTTGTGGATGCGCACGGGGGCCTGCGAGCTGCCCTTGCCCACGGGCTGTTTCTTCACCTCGACGGTGGTGTCCTGCACCTCGCGCACGCCCAGGCGGATGAGTTTCTTCTCTTCGATCTGGATGCTGGTCGGCCCCGAGACGATCTTGAACTCGGTGCGGCGGTTGAGCTGGTGCGCGATCTCTTTCTGCTCTTCGGTTTCCAGATTGTTGATGAATGCTTCCGTCAGCACGTCGCCCTCTTTGAGGAACGGGTACTTGCGTGCCAGCTCGGCATCAACCACCTTGGGCTTCGTCTCGCCATAGCCGACGGCGCGAATGCGGCGCCGCTCGATGCCGTGCTCGATGAGCCAGCGACGGGCGGCCTCGGCGCGTCGCTGCGACAGGGCGCGGTTGTAGGCGTCGTCGCCGCGGGCGTCGGTGTGCGAGCTCAGCTCGATGACCATGTCGGGGTATTGCTGCATCAGCTCGAGGATGAAGTTGAGGTCTTTCTCGGCCTCGGGCTTGATGTCGGCCTTGTCGAAGTCGTAGTAGATGTTCTGCAGCACAAACGGCTCTTCGCGCTTGATGGTCACATAGACGGGTTTGGGTTCGAGCTCGAGCGTGAGCTCGAACGTGCGGTCGTCGAGCAGGCCGACGGTATTCAGCTCGACGGTGTCGGGGAAGTAGTCGGGATGCGAAGCGATGACCAGGTAGCTGCGGTCCACCTCGAGGGGAAAGGCGAAGTGGCTGTCGTCGGCATTGGTCTTCGACTGATGGGGCTGCTCGCTCTCGCCCGAGGGGTCAATCACCTCGACCGTAGCGCCGGTCAGGGGCTGCCTGGTGTCTTTGTCCACGACGGTGGCCACCAGGTCGGCCGTGATGATCTTGAGGCTGACGTTGTAGATGTCGTCGCAGCACGTCTTGCTCTTCACCGAGCGGGCGCCCGTGGCGGGCCGGTTGGAGGTGAGGAAGCCCCAGGTGCCGTCCTTGTGGAGGCGGAAGTAGAGGTCGTCCACGCTCGAGTTGAATCCTTTGCCCATGTTTTGCGGCTCGCTCCACAGCGTGCCGTTCCATTCGGAATAGAAGATGTCGTAGCCGCCCAGGCCGGGATGGCCGTCGGAGCTGAAGTACAGCACGCCGTCGAGGTAGAAGGGCGTGGCCTCATTGCCCACGGTGTTGATCTTTGGCCCCAGGTTGACGGGGTCGCCATAGACGCCGTCGCCCTTGTAGGTGGCATAGTAGATGTCGAGGCCGCCGTAGCCGCCGTCCATGTCGCTGGCGAAGTAGAGCACTTCCTTGCCGAACAGCTCGCCCACGCAGGGATGCGTAGCGATCCAGTCGCCGTTGACGCCCTGCACCTCGCGCGCCGGACCCCAGTCGTTGCCCGTCCATTCGCTGACGTAGATGCGGCTCTCGAACAGCTCGTTGCCCTGCAGCACCTGGCGCGTGAAGTACATGCGGCGGCCGTCGGGGCTGAGGGCCACGTTGGAGGTGTGTACCCCCGGCCGGTTGACCTGGGCATTCACCTCTTCGGGCTTCGACCAGCCCTTGTCGGTCTTTTGCGCGCGCAGGATTTTGACCACGGCCTCGTCGGCATTTTTTTCGTCGAGGATAATGACGTCGTCGGCGCGGAACGAGGCATAGTACATCGTCTCGCCATCGGGGGCGGGCCAGGGCGAATATTCCGACTGTTTGGTGTTGACGTTGCGGCCGGCATTGCTGATCGTCACATTGGGCACGGGCTGCGCCTCGAGCGCAAACTCGCAGCCGGCCTTTTCCTTTTCGGCCAGCTCGCGCTTGACCGGGTCGGTGGCCGTGGCCAGGTACTTGTCGAACTCCTCGATGGCTTCCTGATACTTTTCCTGCATTTTCAGGGCACGAGCGTAGTTGAAGCGGTATTCGTCGTACTTGCCTGTCTTGTCGCGGCGAAAGGCGCGGGCGTACCAACTGGCAGCCCTGCGGTAATCGCGCAACATGAAGTTGAGCTCGGCAATGCGGATGGCCAGGTCGTAGTCGCGCTGCTCTTCGTAGGCTTTTTCATACCACTCAAGGGCATTGTACCAGTCCTTTTTGGCGTACAGCTCTTCGGCCGTCTCGATCATGGTTTTGTAGGTCGCCTTGTTGAGCGGCTGCGCCTGAGTGCTCAGTGCACAGCAGAAGGGCAGGCAGATGAGGAGCAATCGCTTTATCATGATTTGCTTGGTTCGTTTAGTATGTACACCACTACTGTGGTCGGGTGATTTTTTCTGAAAAGATGAGAATGAAAAGTTCAGGGTTCAGGGATATGCGTCATTCGTTCAAATCCTCGATTCTTCGGTTCCTCAGCTCTTCGATTCGATTCCTCAAAAAACAATCACCTTTGGGCAAAATCAGAGGCGCGGACAGATGATGGCGGGCTTCACGTCGGGTTTTTTGTAGATACGGCCGATGTAGCCCAGCGCAATCTCGAAGCCGCCGCGATAGCGGGTGGCTTCGCGCAGCGAGGAAGTGTTGATGTCGTAGCTGAGTGCCACCTTCCAGTCCTGGTATTTGGCGCCTACGATGACCATGGCGGCGTCGGCCAGGCGATAGCCCAGCCCGCCGATGAGCGACAGGTCTTCCTCTTTCTTGATCAGGTATTGGCCCCAGCCCTGCAGGATGATCTCGTTGGTGCCCGCCATGTTCTGGAACAGCAGGGTGGGGGACAGGGTGAACAGCTCGTTGTACTGATAATCGACGCGCAGGTGGCCGTTGAGGCGCAGGGGCTGCGTGATGGCCTTGCTGTTTTGCTGCAGCAGGCTGTATTTCGGCTTGTTGATGTGGTGCGCCGCAATGCCGGCAGTCAAGGTCGCTTCCTTGGTCATGCGGGCCCGCAGCATGATGCCTGTGGCCATGTCGAGATAGTTGGCGCGCGGATCCTGCACGGTGCGGTCGGGGCTGGAGCCGGGCGTGCCGGCCAGCAGCTCGTCGCCGAGCAGCACCTCGGGCGAGGTGATGTCGAAGTCGCGCTGCACCATGCCGCCCTGCAGGCCCAGCGTCAGCACGTAGTCGCTCTTGCGGTCGAGCGCCAGGTGGAACGCGCCCGAAAACTGGACGGTGCCGTTGCGCAGGCGCGCCACACCCGCCTTGTCCTGGTACATCATCATGCCGACGCCCACCCAATTGCGCTTGCCCACCATCATTACCGGCGCATCGAGGTAAAACATGGGCGTGACGAACTGGTTGGGCATGATGCTGGCCCACTGGTCGCGATAGATGCCGCCAATGCGGAAGGTGCCCTCAAAGGCGCCCGTATGGGCGGGGTTGAGCGACAGGGGGGCCATGTCGTACATGGTGAAATGGATGTCTTGCGCAGGCAGCATCAGGCTGACGCACAGCAGGCTCGGGAACAGCAGGTACAGCTTCAATTTCATGGACAGAGTTTTTGATGAGCGGGCCCCGCGCCGGCACATCGGGCTCGGCCTGGGCTGATTGCCGAAACATTGTTCGGTATCGAGGCGAAATATAGCAGTTTTGATCAAGACTGCTTTGCCTCCTTGCTCCTCTGCGGCAGTATTTTGGCGTTAAGCCAACCAAATGACAAAAACGGGAAATGCGCATTCCATCATCCCATTCTCATGGAGCCAGTGCCTGCCACCTGTCTTCAGGCGCTGCTCCCCGATCATGGCAGGGCTGCACACCCACATTGCCGTGCCACGCGCATCGAGGCTGTGCTGGCGGCCGGGCTGGCCCGGGAACCGGCCGGCAAGATGCTGTGCGCTTGAGTCAGTGCGGCATGAGGGCGTCCACCGCTGCAGCGATCCGGGCGGCATCGAGTTGCTCCATGCAGTGGAAGTGCCCCTTGGGGCATCGGTCGTAGCCGATCTTTGAGCAGGGGCGGCACCCGAGTTCCTTGTGTTCCACGATCACTGAAGGGATATGGGCATTTTCGGGGTAAAAGGGGTACATCCCGAATCGGGGAATGGTATTGCCCCAGACCGAGACGATGGGCTTGCGCAGAGCGGCGGCGATGTGCATCATGCCGGTGTCGTGGGTGAGGACGGCGCCGGCGTGGCGCAGCAGAGAAGCCGAGCCGTGGAGGGTGGTGCTTCCGCAAAAATTGCGGACGTGCAGGCCGGCGGCTTCGGCAAGGCGGGCGCCCGTGTCGGCTTCGGCAGGACCGCCCAGCAGGGCTACCGGCCATCGGAGCATGCGGCAGATGGTTGCCATTTTGCCGAAAGGCAGGCGCTTGGTGGCATGTGCCGCCCCGATGGCGAAGGCCACGTATTGCCCCGCTTCCAGACCAAAAGCCGAGGCGTCCTGAGCTTGCGCTTCCGGGAAAAACCAGTCCAGACCCTCGCCGTCGTAATGCACGCCCAGAGGTCGGACTGCTTCGAAGTAGCGATGCACGATGTGTACGTCGGGCAATGCGGCGCGCCACTTGAAGGTGGTGGCCAGCCACTTTTGAACGTTGCATTTGGGAAACGAACGTCCCGGCCGGCGCAGCGCCAGCCGCAGGTGCAGGCTGCGCAGGTTCTTGTGCAGGTCGGCCACGTAATCGAAGCGCTGCTTCCGCAAATCGGAAATCAGCTCATTGACGTGGCGCTCCATGGCATGCACGCGCTGTACGTAGGGGTTGGCCTCCCAGATGGGCGCGAACGCCTTCTTGACCACGACGTGCACCTCGGCGCCGAGCTGGCGCTGCAGGGCGCGCACCACCGGCGTAGTGAGCACGATGTCGCCAATGGACGAGAATCGAACGACCAGCACGCGCATGGGCACTCAGTTTTCGGGTTGTTGGGCACGGCGGCGGAGGATCCAGACATCCTGGAAGTCGGGCCCGGGGCCGCCGTTCCACGTGCCGGCAAATTGATGGACGATGTCGAAGCCGGAAGCCCTGACGCGTGATGCCAGCCAGTCGCGCGCCAAGGCCACATTGGCTGCCACCACGCGCCGGTCCATGAGGCGGTAGTGGCCGCAATCGTGGGGGAAGGCAAAGCCTTCCCTGCCGTACGGGCCGCCGTTTTCGAAAAGAAAAAAGGTGGCGTAGGCGGTCCCTTGCGGCCGCAGCACGCGCGCCAGCTCGTCGAGATAGTGGGCCGTTTCGTCGGGCAGCATGTGTGTGAATACCGAGTTGACGATGGCGAAGTCGAAAGCGGCCTCGGGGTAGGGGAAGCGAAAGCGGGCGGCCGCCTCGCCTGCATGGGTGTACAGGTCGTTGGCCAGGGGCACGTGCCGGAAGTGGAAGTTGGGAAAGCGCGTGCTGATGTGTCGCCGGCACCAGCGCACGCCGACGGCCACGGGATCGAAACCCTCGTAGCGGCCGCGTGCATCGAGGTATTCGGTCAGGGCCACGGCCGCCCGTCCGATACCGCTACCCACATCGAGCACGGCGTGGTGGGGTTTCAGCCCGCCCCATTCCACGCAGCGCCGCACCAGCGTGCGGCCCGAAGCGCGAAAGTCACCCCGCCCCGTGAAGATGAGTCCGCGCGGCGGTGTCAGCGGGTCGCGTTTGCCGACAAGGCTGTCCCACAGGTCGGCTGGTGCATACCACAGGCGGCGCGCCGCGAAGCGCCACGAGACCGGCAGGGCATAGTACAGCTTGCGCAAAATCATGGGCATGGGTGCTATGTGTGCGAAGCGGGTGATGCAGCCGTCAGCGCCTGCACGCCGGCCTGCAGCACCTCGAGCAAGGTGTCGATGTGCTTCAGATGGGTGCGGAAGCTCAGGCAGGCCAGGCGCAGCCACACCGTGCCGTCAATGGTGGTCGAGGAGATGAACACGCGGCCGTCGCGCTGCACGTACTGCGCAAGGCGCCGGTTGAATTCATTGGCATCGCCCTGCTCGGGCACGTACCGATAGATCACTACCGACAGGTCGGGTTCGGGCCCCACCGCGAAGCCGAGGCGTTGCACCTCGCGGTGGAAGTACAGCGCCAGGGCCCGCTTTTCGGCCAGGGCGGCCCGGAAAGGCGCCAGCCCATAGAGCTGCAGCGGCAGCCAGAAACGCAGGCCCCGGAAGTGCTTCGTAAGCTCGGGCGACAGGTCGGCCGGGCTGAGCTGGTTCGCATGTTCGAGGGCGTCCTGCATGTAGTTGGCGCGGTAGAAGTGGCTTTTCATCAGGGCCTGCACGTCGCGCACCAGCACGGCGCCCACGCCATAGGGCAGGAACAGCCCCTTGTGCGGGTCGATGGCCAGCGAGTGGCTGCGTTCCAGCCCCTTGAAGCGGTCGCGCAGCTCGTCGAGCAGGATGAAAAAGCCGCCGTAAGCGGCATCTACGTGCAGCCACATGTCGTGCGCTTCGGCCACGTCGGCGATGGCGTCGAGCGGGTCCATGGCGCCCGTGTCGGTGGTGCCGGCAGAAGCGATGACGAGAAAGGGGCGCAGGCCGGCCTGTTTGTCCGCTTCCACCATTTGCGCCAGCGCAGCAGCATCGAGGCGGTAGTGCGCGTCGAGCGGCACGTAGCGCACCGGCGCTTCGGCCAGCCCGGCGATGCGTATGGCCTTGTGTACGGAGTGGTGCACCTGCGCGCTCAGGTAGATGACGCTGCGCGGCACCTCGGCGCTGGTCACGCCCCGGTCGTCGCGTGCCGTGACGATGCCGATGAGGTTGGCCACCGAGCCGCCCGAAGTCAGGTTGCCGAGCGCTCCGTCGGGGTAGCCGACCAGACGGCACAGCCAGCGCAGCATCATGTTTTCCATGCGCACTGCGCCCGGGTTGGCGAAGTAAATGCCGGCATAGCGGTTGGTCACGGCCGCCAGGTAGTCGCCCAGAGCCGACGGAAAGACGCCGCCGCCCGGAATGTAGCCCAGATGACCGCCCGAGGCGGGGTTGATGCCGCTATGATCCACGTGGGCTTCCAGTGCGCCGAGCACCTGCTCGAGCGGGCGCCCCTCTTCGGCGGGCAGCCACGCTTCGATGCCTTTTCCCTCGTCGGGATCGTACTCGTAGCCCGGAGCATCGTCTATGGCATCGAGAAATTGATCGGCGTACTGCTTGACTGCTGCGTTCCATTGGTCGCGCATCGCACGACCCGGTTCCAGCCGGCGCGCCTCACGTTCGAGATCGAGGATACGGCTGCGCATGTCTTCGTTGCTCATGATTGCCATTTTTCAGTCGGATGATTCGCCTTTCGGCAAATGGCGCCCGCGCGCCGGAGGCGAAGGTAAGAAGGGGAGGGATTTGGGATGGAGTGAGGGAGCGACGGAGAGATGGAGTGAGGGAGCGACGGAGAGATTGAGGTTGAGCCACACGGTAGGGACGCACGGCAGTGCGTCGGGCGGCTGAAAGATCATTCAGTGACACAGAGCGCCACTGAGCATGCACTGATTTTCACAGAGTTGAGGGCCCTGAAAAAACCCATAGTCTCGCGCAACAGCCTGCCCCCGGCGAGCCGGAGCTTGTTCCGACTTGTCGGAAGCAGGCTCCGACCAAAGTCGGGGACGCAAAAAGCCTGTCC
>WFYJ01000143.1 GCA_015490175.1 Saprospiraceae bacterium
GTTTTTTATTTTAAATCAAAATGTTATCTATAATGGGCACGTTGTCACGCGTCACGTTGTCACGCGTCACGCGTCACGCGTCACGTGTCACGCGTCACGTTGTCACGCGTCACGTTGTCACGGACTTTTTTCAGTAGGCTCAAGTTTCGAGGATTCGAACAAATGCCTCATATCCGTAAAAACCCCAAACCCCAACCCCGCAAGAAGAAAACCTCTTTGCCAGATGAAACATCTCTTGCTGGCCGTTGTGGCCTTCCTTCCGCTCTGCCTGGCAGGGCAAACCCTGCAGGGGCTCGTCACCGACGAACAAGGCCAACCCCTGCCGTTTGCCGATGTGTATGTCGAAGGTACCACGCGCGGCACCACTACCAATGCCGAGGGGTGGTACGAGTTGCCCCTCGAGGCGGGCACCTGGCGCATCGTATTCGCCTATCTGGGCTACCAGTCGGCTTCCCGGCAGATTCGACTGGAGGAAGGGCAGACGCTACGCCAGGACGTGGCCCTGAGGCCGCAGGCCATGGATTTGGGTACCGTCGAGGTGCGCGCCGGCGAAAATCCGGCTCACGCCATCATCCGGCGCGCCATGGCACGCCGCACCTACTGGCTCACTCAGGTGCGGGCCTTCAGTTGTGACGCCTACGTCAAGGGCGCTGTGCGCATCGTGCAATTGCCCGACCAGATCATGGGCATGCCGGTCGAGCCGGAAGCCATGGGCCTCGACTCGGGGGGGCGCGGCTACGTCTATCTGTCGGAGACTGTCTCGCGCTATCACTACCAATGGCCCGACCGCCGGCGCGAGGTTATCGTCAGCTCGAAGGTCAGCGGCGACGCTCGCGGCATCACCTTCAACTCGGCCGCCGACCTGGACCTGAATTTTTACGAGCCCACCATAGACTTTACGCGCGACATTGTGTCGCCCATCGCGCCCGGCGCTTTCGGCTACTACCGGTACGAGCTGACGGGTGCCTGGCCCGATGAGGATGGACGCTTGGTCTATCAGATCCGGCTTTCGCCAAAAAACGAAGAGCTGCCGGCTTTTCACGGCGAGGTACATATTGTCGAGGGGCTGTGGAACCTCAAGTACGTCGATGTCTGGGTCGGCGCTGCCGCCCTGAACAACCCCGGCGTGGATACGCTGGCCTTGCGACAAACATATCTGCCCGTGGCCGACACGGTCTGGCGCGTGTTTTCGCAGCACATCCGTGTGCATGCCAGCGTGTTGGGCATCGAGCTGGAAGGCGATTTCCTCGGCATCTTTCGCAACTACGAGCTCGAACCCGATTTCCCGAAAGGCTTTTTCGGCAACGAGATCATGCGCATGGAAGAAGAGGCGCCCCACCGCGACTCGCTCTACTGGGAAGCCATCCGTCCCGTGCCGTTGGCCAGGGCCGAACGGCTCGACTATCGCATCAAGGACAGCATCGCGCAGATCCGACAGTCGCGGCCCTGGCTCGACTCGCTCGATCGGGTGAACAACCGCTTTTCGCTCTTCAAGCTCTACACCGGCTACACGCACGCCAACACCTGGAAAGGGCGTAGCTGGTCCATTGGCTCGCCGCTGTTCAACAACGGCTTCGACCCGGTGCGCGGGCTCTACCTTTCGCTGCCCGTGCAGGCGAGCTGGCGCCTCGATGCCGACGACGATCGGCGCCTCGAGCTGGGCTTGCGGCCCGAGTATGCATTTGCCGAAAGGCAATTCAGGTGGTCGGCCACAGGGAAGTTGCGCTTCGACCGCAAGACGCGCACGACGCTGGAGCTGTCGGCAGGGCACCGGGTGCAGCAGTTCAACGCGCGCGAGCCGGTGAGCTGGACCCTGCACGAGCTGTATGCGCTCTACGACAAGCGCCTGCTGGCCCGCGTGTACGACCGTCGCTGGGCTGGGGCGGCCCTCAGCAGCCGGCCGCTCAACGGCCTGGAAGTCGGACTGCGCGGCGAGCTGGTGCGCGAAGCGCCCCTGTCTCATTCAACCGAATACTGCTTTTGCAAAAAGCAGGATCAGCCTTACCCGCCCAACGAGGTGGTGCTCGCCGGCCAGTGGCCCGAGCTGCCGCCCGATGCAGGCGAGGGCGCGGTGGTTGCCCTTCAGCTGCGCTATCGGCCCGGCCAGCGCTACATCAGCTATCCCGACTTCCGGATCGAGTTGCCGGGCAAGTGGCCGGAGCTGCGTGCGGGGCTGGTGGGTGGCCTGCCGGCCGACTGGTCGTCGGTGGCGCGGCCGGCACTCGACTTCTGGCGCTTGCAGCTCGAAGTGGAGCGTTCGGGCATCGAGGCGGGGCGCTGGGGCGAGCTGTCGGTGCTGCTGCGCTGGGGCAGGTTCCTGAAGCGCGACTACGTGTCGCTGCCGCACTTTTTCCACTTCGACGGCACCGAGATCTGGTTCATGCGCTCGGGCAGCTATCTGCAGCGCTTCTTGGCCTTGCCTTACTATCGTTATTCGACGCTCGGCCCCTGGGCATCTGTCGCTGTGGAGCACAACTTCCGGGGGGCGCTGCTCGATCGGCTGCCGCTGCTGCGCAAACTCGACCTCGAAGCCATTGCCAGCCTGCGCTGGCTGCACACGCCAGACCTGCCGCAATACTGGGAGTGGGGCATAGGCCTGGGCAACCTGGGCTTTGGGGTGTTCCGCGTGTTCCGTTTCGATGCGGTGTGGAACAAGTTTCCCGACCGCAAACCGGCCCTCCACCT
>WFYJ01000144.1 GCA_015490175.1 Saprospiraceae bacterium
GTAGAGACGTTGCATGTAGACGTTGCATGCAACGTCTCTACCACGAACACCTCATTATACGTCATCATGCGTCAACAATACGCCTCGTAAGCCATCTTCAGATTTTCGGCAATGACCTCGGCGGGCCGCCCTTCGATGTGATGACGCTCGAGGAAATGCACCAGCTTGCCGTCCTTGAACAGCGCAATCGAAGGCGACGAAGGCGGATAGGGCAGCAAATATTCACGCGCGCGGGCCGTAGCCTCGCGGTCCACGCCGGCAAAGACGGTGACCAGCGTGTCGGGCTTCTTGTCGCCCTGCAGCGACAGCAGCGCGCCCGGGCGGGCGTTGGCGGCGGCACAGCCGCAAACCGAGTTGATGACGAGCAACACCGTGCCTTCCCTGGCGCCCAGCACCTCGTCCACCTCTTCAGGAGTGGTCAGGGCCCGGAAGCCGTTGTCGGTGAGCTCTTTTGCCATAGGTGCGGTGAGTTCGGGTGGATACATGACTTCTGTCTTTTTTGATTTCCATGAAAATATGATACAAAGTTAATGCGCTTTTGCAAACCATGTCTGCGCGATGCGCCGGCGAACTGCACGGTAAAATATACCCGCATCAAAGCGGCTTGGGAAATCTGCCCGTGCCGGCCAAGCGTTTTTGATGGTTGAATCACTCTGTCACTCCCTCACTCCGTCACTCCGTCGCCCCCTCACGCTGTCACTCCGTCTCAAAATTCCCCAACCGGAATGCGCTGAGTATAACCCCTTTCCCACGTGGGCGGTTTTGCCTTTCGGCAAAAACTACCTGGCAGCCGAGGGGTTAAATACTGTTAAGGCTTGGGCTGCAGCAACAGAGGAAGGCCTAACTTTCGGTGCATTCACCGATCTGCATTTTTGCGAAAGCATACCGCACATTACACATGAACAAAAAGACTTTCTGGCTGGTCATCGCCCTGATGGGCATCGCGCTGATCGGGCTGAGCTGCCTGCAGGGATACTGGATCCGGTCGGCGCTCGAGCTCAACGAGCAGGAGTTTGACAACCGCGTCATCGCCGCCCTCAACGAGGTGGCCCGCCGGCTCGAATACGACGAGCAGCTCGAAGCCTTCAACTACCTGCAGAACGGCTACTCGCGCAGCTTCATCGAAAACGAGGTGCGCCAGAAAATCGAGTCGGGCCAGCTCGGCAACCTGTCGTTCACCCTGCGCGTCGAGCATTTTTCCACCCCGTCCATCGCCATCGACAAAGATCAGTTGCTCGACTTTCTGCTCGACGAGAACGCCTGCCAGTGCCCCGAGTGCCAGGCTGAGCGGCAGCGCCACTTCGCCAGCCTCATCACCTACTTCAAGGGGCTCGACCTGACGCCCATCGTCGAACGCATCAAGCTGCCCAACCTCGACCGCTACCTGCGCCAGGAACTCAAGGACCGCGGCATCGATACCGACTTCAAGTACGGGGTTTACTCCAACCGCAAGCGCAGCTTCGTCATCGCCGACGGTCACTACGTGGTGGAAGACCCCACCACCCAGCCCACGCGCCAGGGATACAAGAACCTCTACACTTCGCCCTACCGCGTGTCGCTGTTCCAGAAAGACGGCACGCCTCCCGGCCTGCTGATGGTCTATTTCCCCAACCGCAGCAGCTTCGTGTGGAGTTCGGTATGGCAGGTCCTGCTCAGCACCATCCTCTTCATCCTGCTCATCATCGGCACTTTTGGCTGGACCATGTACACTCTGGTGCGGCAAAAGAAGCTCTCGGAGATGAAGAACGACTTCATCAACAACATGACCCACGAGTTCAAGACGCCCATTGCCACCATCTCGCTGGCCGCCGACAGCATCACCAGCCCCATGGTGCTCACCGACACGGCCAAGGTGCGCCGCTTCGCCGACATCATCAAGCAGGAAAACCGCCGCATGAACGAACAGGTGGAGCGGGTGCTCCAGATGGCCAAAATAGATCGGCGCGACTTCAACCTCAAAATCGAACCGGTGGACATGCACGACATCATCAACAGCGCCGTGCACAACATCAGCCTGCAGGTCGCACAGCGCGAAGGCACCATCGACATGCAGCTCGAAGCCGACCAGGCCGTCATCGAGGGCGACCGCACCCATCTGACCAACGTCATCTACAACCTGCTCGACAACGCCAACAAATACTCGCCCGAAAAACCGCAAATTGTCGTGCGCACACGCAATGCCAACGGCCAACTCGAAGTTATGGTGCAAGACCACGGCATCGGCATGAACAAGGAAGCGCGCAAGCACATCTTCGACAAGTTCTACCGCGTGCACACCGGCAACGTGCACGATGTGAAAGGCTTCGGCCTGGGACTGAGCTACGTCAAGGCCATGGTGGACGCCCACCACGGCACCATCAGCGTGAAAAGCGAACCCGGCAAAGGCAGTACCTTTATCCTGCGTTTCCCGCTCCACCAGGCCTGAGCCCGGCGCTTTCGGCCTTTCGGCAAATGCCGCCCGAGCCCCTGCACGACCCAAAAATGGAACACGCCATGACCAACAAGACGACGATCGCAAAAATCCTGCTGGTAGAAGACGACAAGAATTTCGGTGACGTGCTCTCGTCCTACCTCGAAATGCACGGCTACGACGTCACCCTCGCCACCGATGGCCTCGAAGGGAAGGAAAAATTCGGGCAAGATCGCTACGACCTGTGCATCCTCGACGTGATGATGCCCAAACTCGACGGCTTCACCCTGGCCCGGGAAATACGCACCCGCGATGAAAATACGCCCATCATCTTCCTGACGGCCAAGACGCTCAAGGAAGACGTGCTGGAAGGCTTTCGCATCGGCGCCGACGACTACATCACCAAGCCGTTCAGCTCCGAAGAGCTGCTCTACCGCATCCAGGCCATCCTCAAGCGCAGCAAGCCCCAGACCGACCCGCGCGAAGAGCAGAAAGAGTTCACCTTCGGCAAATTCCACTTCCACTACCCCACGCGCATCCTCACCTTCGACCCGGGCGGGCCCAACGAGGACAGGCGCAAGCTCTCGCCCAAGGAAGCCCAGCTCTTGCGCCTGTTCGCCATCCACCTCAACGAGGTGCTGCCCCGCAGCGAAGCCCTGACCAAGATCTGGGGCGAAGACAACTACTTCACCGCCCGCAGCATGGACGTGTTCGTCACCAAGCTGCGCAAATACCTGCGCCCCGACCCCAACCTCGAGATCGTCAACATCCACGGCAACGGCTTCCAGCTCGTCGAGAAAGACAAAGCCCATACCTGAGCCCTGCCACCTCCTGTTTCACCACTTCAACCTGTTCATCATGAAAAAACAGCTCTACCTTTTCCTTTTCCTCATCGCCTTTCAGGCCGGCCTGCTGGCGCAGGACACCGGCATCCGGTTCATCCACGAAGAGTGGCAGACGGCACTCGAAGAAGCACGCAAGCAGGACAAGATCATCTTCGTCGATGCCTACACCACCTGGTGCGGCCCCTGCAAGTGGATGGCCAAAAACACCTTTACCGACGAGGCGGTCGCCAAATTCTACAACGAACACTTCGTCAACGTCAAGCTCGACATGGAAAAGGGCGAAGGCCTCGAATTTGCCAAGAAATACGGCGTACAGGCCTATCCTACACTGCTGTTCATCGACAAGGAAGGGCAGCTCGTACACATCGGGCTGGGCGCCCGTCCGCCCGAGATGTTCCTCGAGCTGGGCGAGGCGGCCCTCGACCCCGACCGCCGCGTGGGCGAGCTGATCCGTGCCTACGAGGAGGGCGAGCGGGCGCCCGAGTTTTTGCGCAAGTACGCCCTGGCCGCCCTCGACGCCGGCCTGCCGCAAGGGCCACAACTCGCCAAGGAATACCTCGACACGCAGGAAGACTGGCTCACCGAAGCCAACGCCGAGCTCGTGGTCAAAGGCCTGCAGGCCGTGCGCTACGACCGCATGACCCAATCGCCCCTGTTCACTTTCGTAAAAGACCACCTCGACGCACTGAGCCAATACCACGATCGCGCCGAGCTGGAAAACCTGCTGTTCTCGGCCGTGCTGTACAGCTATCCGCGCGGCCAGCGCCCCGACGACGCCACCCTCGAAAAAGCCGTCGAAGAGGTGTTGCCCGGCAAAGGCGCTTTCTTCGTGGCCAAAAACCGCCTCTACGACCTGATGCGCGTACAGGGCGGCGACAACGACGAGCGCTTCATGCAGGCCGCCATAGACTTTATGAAAGCATATGGCGAAGCAGCCGACTGGCAACTGCTCAACACCATCGCATGGCGCTTCTACGAGCTGACCGACGATCCCGAGCGCCTGCGCATGGCTCACGCCTGGGCCCGCCGCTCCGTCGAGCTCGACAAGAACTACTTCAACATGGACACCCTGGCCGCCCTGTGCTACAAGCTCAAAGACAAGGACGAGGCCCTGCGCTGCGCCCGGGAAGCCATCGAGCTGGCCAAAGCCAGCGGCATCGACTACGAATCGACCGAAGAGCTGATCGAGAAAATCAAGCAGATGTAAAGCAAGACGTACACCCGCTTGTACCGGCCCTGCCCCCGGTTTCGGGATAGAGTGAGGAGAGAGGGAGTGACGGAACGACGGTGTGATGGAGTGAAGAGAGAAAAGTGAGAAGTGAAAGGGGTAATGTACCGGTTTTACCGATTCCACCGATTCGGCCATTTTCACCTTCCCACTCAAGAGGCCCCTGAAAAAACCCCAAATCTCACGCAACGCCGCAAAAGCCTGTCCCCGGCGAGCCGGGGCAGGCTCCGACCAAAGTCGGGGACGCAACGATTCGCGATGTATTTTTTATCTTAAATCAGTATGTTATCTATAGTGGGCACGCGTCACGCGTCATCCCGACAGGTCGGGATTGTTACGGACTTTTTTCAGTGTGCTCACTCAATGAATGAGCAAGACCACTCCCCGCCGCTCGTCCTGCGCTCCGGTGGGCTGAGTGAGGCGCAGCAGGTAGGTATAGGCTCCTGCGGGCCAGAGCTTGCCGCCTTCGGTGATGCCCGTCCAACCGGTGTCGGGGTCGCGGCTTTCGAAGATCAGTTGTCCGTAGCGGTCGAAGATGAGCAACTGATAGTCGCTCACCTGGCCAAAGACGAAGACGGGCTTGAACTCCTTGTTGTAGCCACGAGGCGCCAGCGCATTGGGCAGATAAATGGTGGCGGGCTGGGTGA
>WFYJ01000145.1 GCA_015490175.1 Saprospiraceae bacterium
CGTTGAGGGTTGAGGGTGTAGGGTTGAGGGTTTACAACTCTGTGAAAATCAGTGCCTTCTCAGTGGCGCTCAGTGTAACTGAAAATTTTTCGACTTTTTTCAGCAAGCCTCTTTGCTCAAATCCTCTATTCTTCGGTTCCTCGGTTCCTCAGCCATTGAAACCGCAGCCTTCGGCCGCAGAAAACGCAGTCTGAAATCAGTTAATCGGGGACACTACCCATCCCTCCATCTCTCTGTCCCTCCTTCTCAAAATCTACCGTCGGCGCCGCCGCCGTCGGCTCGTGCTGATGCCCAGCACGCCCAGCAGGCCGCGCGTCAGCTCGCGGGCGATCGTCCGGCCGATCTGGCGGGTGGTCGTACTGCTGAGCACTTTTTCGAGCATGCTTTTGTCGCGGCTTCGCGACCTCCTGCTGCGCGGTACGGCGCGGCGCGCTTTCTCCTGCTGTTCGCGCAATGCCTGCTGATGTTCGGCGCGCCGTGCTTCTTCGATTTTTTCTTGCAGCATTTCGTATGCACTTTCGCGGTCCACCGTCTTGTTGTACTTCCGGACGAGCCCCGAACGCGAGACGATTTCCCGGATCTCTTCCTCGGTCAGCACGTCCATTCGCGACTCGGGCGCGCGCAGCAAGGTGTGGACCAGCGGCGTCGGCCGACCCTTTTCGTTGAGGGCCGTGACGAGCGCTTCACCAATGCCCAGTTCGGTGAGCAGGGTGGGCACGTCGTAGAAGTCGGTGAGCGGGTAGTTTTCGGCTGCCAGCTTTATGGCCTTGCGGTCTTTGGCCGTGAAGGCACGCAGGGCGTGCTGGATTTTCATGCCCAGTTGACCGAGGACGGCATCGGGAATGTCGGCCGGGTTTTGCGTGACGAAGAAGACTCCGACGCCTTTCGAGCGGATGAGCTTGACGATGGCCTCGATCTGGTCGAGCAACACATCCGACGCCTCTTCGAAGATGAGGTGCGCCTCGTCGATGAAGAGCACCAGCTTGGGCCGGTCGAGGTCGCCTTCTTCGGGGAAAGTGGCGTAGATCTCGGCCAGCAATTGCAGCATGAAGGTGCTGAACAGCTTGGGTCGGTCCTGGATGTCGGTGACCCGCAACACGTGCACGATGCCGCGTCCGTTTTCATCCACGCGCAGCAGGTCGTCCACCTCGAACGAGGGTTCGCCGAAGAACAGGTCGGCGTCCTGCTGTTCCAGAGCTACGATGCGCCGCATGATGGCGCCCAGGCTGGCACTGCTGAACGTGCCGTACTGTTTCGAAAACTCGTCCTTGCCCTCGTTGGCGAGGTATTGCAGCGTCTTTTTCAGGTCGTTGAGGTCGAGCAGGGGCATGTCGTTGTCTTCGGCAAATTTGAAGACCACGGCCATGATGCCCGACTGGGTGTCGTTGAGGCCAAGGATTTTGGACAGCAGTACCGGCCCGAATTCGGCCACAGTAGCGCGCAAGCGTGCACCGGGCTCCTGCGACAGCGAGAGAAACTCGACGGGGCTGCCCGAAGGCGTAAAGGGCAGACCGATCTGCTCGTGGCGCTCGTCAATTTTGGGGTGGCCGGGGCTGGGCCTGGCAATGCCCGACAGGTCGCCCTTGATGTCCATGACCAGCGAGGGCACGCCTTCCCGGGAAAGCTGTTCGGCCAGGATTTGCAGGGTCTTGGTCTTGCCTGTGCCCGTGGCGCCGGCGATGAGGCCGTGCCGGTTGAAGGTGGCCAGCGGCAATTTGACGTGCAGACCGGTGATGGGTGTTTGCTCGTACATGGCGCCCCCGAGCACCATGCTCGGCCCCTCGAAGGAATATCCTTCCTCTATGGTCTTGATAAATGCTTCCTTGCTCGACATGGCAGTTGGTTTTTACGCGGCATCAGATTGGTTTGGAAAGACTGCCCGTAAAGGTCGGGTGATTTTTGTCGGTGCAAAAAATCCAATCCGCACCACTTGCGCCACACTCTCCTCACTCCTCACTCCTCTCTCCTCTCAAAACCCGCGGGGCAATTCCCGACCACTGTGCGTCTATCTGTTGTTCCACACTTCGATTCGCTTCCGGTAGCGCCTGTCGTCGAAAGGCCACTGATCGAGGTCAATGACGGCTTCCAGAGAATCCTCGAGTGCCTCTTCCATCAGTTCCGGGAAGAAATTGATACCGGTAAGACGCTCGACGGAGTCCACGGTCACGGCATACTGCACCAGTGGCTGGTCGCTGGGCTCGTTGGGAATGATGAAGGCGATGGCTTTGAGTTCTGGTTCCGACAAATCTAAAACAACTTTGTAAAAGGCTTGCGGCACGGCCACTTCGTTGGCACCGATGCGTTTGATGGGCGGCAAGGTGGTCACCGGGCCCACCACCACATAGAGGTGACGAAAGCGCCGGGCCCAGTCGCGCACCTGCTCCTCCAGCTCGCGCCAGATGCCGGCGTTGAAGTGGTGCGCCTGGGGTGCGATGTTGCTCATCAGAAAGGTTTCGGACATGGCCGTGCGATTGAAAGCCATGTCGGCGGCAGGCACCAGGTGGCCGCGATCCCAGCCCGAGCGCCGGTAATCGTCGGGCGTGGCCGAGCCGGTGGGCACGGCCGGATCGGGGCGATAGTCGTCGGTGCGGCGCACGCGCTTTTTGCGCAAGCGGTCCCGTTCCAGCTCGTAGCATACCCATTCGGCCACTTCCTGGTCTTCGTTGTAGGAAAGGGCGAAATACCGATGTACGACCGTGATACCCGTCGTGGACACAGGCGCGTAATAGGGCAGCGCTTCCCCGTCTTCGACAGGCTGCTGTCGGCGCGCAAACCAGTACAATCCGAAGAAAAACAGCGCGATGACGGCCCATACCACCAGGCGCATGGCGGTTGGGCGGCCGCGCAGGCCACCGCCACGGTGGGGCACATGTCTGGAATGTAGCTTGGCCATGGTGTGTTCGTCCTGGGTACAAAGTTCGTTTCCGGTGCAAAACGAAAGCGGCGGCTCTTGCGAACCGCCACTTTGCCAGTATTTGTTGTTTGTCTTCTACCGGATCATTCCGCGATCCGCTCTCGGTACTGCGACTCGTAGTATTGTTGATACGCGCCCGAGGTGACATTGTTCAGCCAATCTTCGTTTTCGAGGTACCATTTGGCCGTCAGGCGCAGGCCCTCTTCAGCGGAGATCGTGGGTTGCCATCCGAGCTCGCGCCTGATCTTGCCGGCATCAATGGCGTAGCGGCGGTCGTGGCCGGGGCGGTCTTTTACGAAGGTGATGAGCCGGCGCGAGCTGCCTGCGGGGCGCCCCAACAGCTCGTCCATGATGTCGCAGAGCTTTTCCACCAGGTCAATGTTCTTCCACTCGTTGTTGCCGCCGATGTTGTAGGTCTCACCCACCTTGCCCTTGTGGAAAATCAGGTCGATGGCTTCGGCATGATCAACCACCCACAGCCAGTCGCGCGTGTACTTGCCGTCGCCGTAGATGGGCAGCGGCTTGTTGTGTTTGATGTTGTTGATGACCAGCGGGATGAGCTTTTCGGGAAACTGGCAGGGGCCGTAGTTGTTCGAGCAGTTCGACAGCACCACGGGCAAGCCGTAAGTGTGGTGCCAGGCACGCACCATGTGGTCGCTGCCGGCCTTCGAGGCCGAATAGGGCGAACGCGGATCGTAGGGCGTTTCTTCGGTGAAATAGCCCGTCTCGCCCAGCGAGCCGTAAACTTCATCGGTGGACACGTGGTAGAAAAGCTTGTCGTCGAGCTGCTCGCCCCAGGTGCGGCGCGCTGCATCGAGCAGGTTGACCGTCCCGATGATGTTGGTCTCGATGAACGCCAGCGGGTTGAGAATCGAGCGATCGACGTGCGACTCGGCGGCGAGATGGATGACGCCGTCGAAGCGGTATTTTTCGAAAAGCTCCATCAGAAAAGGCCGGTCCACGATATCGCCGCGGACGAAGGTGTAATTGGGCCGGTCTTCGATGTCCTTGAGGTTTTCGAGGTTGCCCGCGTAGGTCAGCTTGTCGAGGTTGACGATCTGGTAGTCGGGGTATTTGGTGACAAAGAGCCGCACGACGTGCGAGCCGATAAAGCCCGCACCGCCGGTAATGAGGATCGTTTTCCGCTTTTTCATGAATGCGTGCATTTTGGGGGTAAACGTTTGTCAGGCGGAAGCGCCGGCCTCGGCGCCGAGGACTTCCTTTTTGAAATATTCGAGTGTGCGCTTCAGCCCTTCTTCGCGCGACACCCTGGGTTCCCAACCCAGGATTTCCCTTGCCCGGCTGATGTCGGGCTGGCGCACCTTGGGGTCGTCCACGGGCAGCGGCTTGTACACGATGTGCGCCCTGGGGTTGCCTACCAGGCGGATGACTTCCTCGGCAAACTCCTTGATGGTAATCTCGTCGGGGTTGCCAATGTTTACCGGCAGGTGGTAATCGCTCATCAGCAGTCGGAAGATGCCTTCCACCAGGTCGTCCACGTAACAGAACGAACGCGTTTGCGAGCCGTCGCCGAACACGGTGAGGCCCTCGCCGCGCAGCGCCTGCGAGAAGAAAGCCGGCAGGGCGCGCCCGTCATTGACGCGCATGCGGGGGCCGTAGGTGTTGAAGATGCGCACGATGCGCGTTTCCAGGCCGTGGTAGGTGTGGTAGGCCATGGTGATGGCCTCGAGGAAGCGCTTGGCTTCGTCGTACACGCCGCGCGGACCCACGGGATTGACGTTGCCCCAGTAATCTTCACTTTGCGGATGCACCAGCGGGTCGCCATACACTTCCGAGGTGGAAGCGACCAGAATACGGGCATTTTTGGCTTTCGCCAAACCCAGCAGGTTGTGGGTGCCCAGCGCGCCCACCTTGAGCGTCTGGATGGGCATCTTGAGATAGTCTATGGGCGAGGCGGGCGAGGCAAAATGGAGAATGTAATCGAGCTCGCCCGGCACGTGGACGAACTTGCTGACGTCGTGATGGTAAAACTCGAATCGCTCGAGCGGAAACAGGTGCTCGATGTTTTTCAGGCTGCCCGTGAGCAGGTTGTCCATCCCGATGACGTGAAATCCCTCAGCGGTGAAGCGGTCGGCGAGGTGTGAGCCGAGGAAGCCCGCAGCGCCGGTGATGAGCACTCTTTTCAAGGCGGTGGCGGTTTTTCAGTGAAAAAATCAGCAGCAAGTTTAAGGATTTGCCGAAAGGCAATTGCAAAAATTGATCCGTGTTGTGACAGCTTTTTCCCGCTCTGGTGCTCGTTCCTTTCCATCTGATCCAAACACAGGTGTCAATCAATGTTAAATCATTGTAAACTTCGAGTTTGTTTTTTGTAAATTTGCGGTAAACCAAAAGTAAAAAGTCGTGGCTATGAAGAAATACAAAGAGACACAAAAGTTTGGTTGTCCGGAAGTCTGGCTGCTGCTGGGCGGTCTGCAACTGGGACTGACGTTCCGCTTTTTCCAGCATTTGCTGGAAGGGACTTATTACCAATTTCCGTTCTGGGCGTTCCTGCTGCTCAGTTTGCCGCTCGTGGGTTTGATGGTCTATCTGTGGAAAGTGCGCGTCGAGGTGCGCATTTCCGCCAAAAAGATTGCTGTCCGCATGCGCGACTGGTACCGCACCAGGCGCAAAAAGATCCATGTGGCCGACATTGCCGAGCTGCGCGTGGTGGACACCCCTGAAGCCGTTCAATGGGTAGGCGGCAACATCGCCTTCGACCATGCCCATCAATACAGTCTGCATGGCCGCAAAGGGTTGTATCTGCGCACGAAAGACGGCGAAGAGTACTTCATCGGGGTTCGTGAGCCTCGGGCGCTCAGGCCTATCATCGAGAAAATGAAAAAGAAGATGGATTGATCGGGCGTGGGTTCCTGACAGCGCAACAGGCGACGGGAGATCTTCCCGTCGCCTGTTTCTTTTGGCAGCAGCTCATCCGGGTGGGGGACAGCAGGCGGCACTATGTTTGCTTGTAAGCGTGGAGTAGACCAAAACGGAACTTCATGCGCAAGCTTTTCTTCCTCTCGATGTTACTGTGGGCCACGTGGGTAATGGGCAACGAGGGTCAGGCGGTCCTCCCCGATTCGATACAGGAACGACTCGCGGCTCCCGAAGGGGAAGCACGCGTAGAGGCATTGCTCGATGCGGCTCGGTGGCTTGCTTCGAGGGATTCCGTGTCGCAGGCGATTGCCTGGTTCGACCAGGCCGCACGGGAGGCCCGACGAATGGGAGCGCAGGCGCTCTACCTTGCTGCCCTGCAGGCAAAGGCCGAGGCCTTGGAACAGCACTTCAACTTCGACGATGCCCTCGAAATCTGGCTGAAACTGCTGGCACAGACGCGCGAGGGCGGCGATCGGCATCGCCAGGTCGAGGCGCTGCTCGCCATCGGCCGCCTCCACCTGAAAATGCAGAACTTCGAAGAGGCCGAAAAGGCGTTGAAGGAAGCCGAGGCACTGGCGCAACAGGCCGAAGACAAGGAAGGGCTTGCGCGCGTGTGGCAGGGCCTTGGTGCCCTGTATCAGGAAAAGGGCGTGCTGGGCCAGGCCAAACACTACTACCGAAAGGCACTGGATTACTGGATCGGGCAGCGCCATGCCGAAAATGCGCTTGCCTTGTCCACCCTGATTGGCTCGTTGAGCCTGCAGTTGGGCGATTTCGAAGGGGCGCTCCTTCATTTCCAGATGGCGCGCGACCTGCACAGTCAGATGGGAGATAAGGCGGGCCTTGCCGCCGATCTGTTGCACATTGCCCTGGCACAGCATGGTCAGGGTTTTGACGCTGAGGCGCTCGATGCCGCAGACGCCGCCCTGAGCCTCAAAGCTGCCAGTCCGCTGGTGCAGGCCCGGGCCTGGTTGCTGAAAGCCGACCTTGCCACCGACGAAGCCCGGCGCCGCGAATGGTTGGAACGGGCGCGGGCAGCGCTCGAGCAGACTCCCCTCGAGCGCGAAGCAGCGGATCTCTGGGTGGCGCTGGCGCAGAAATTCGCTGCTGCAGGAGCGTGGAAGGAAGCCCTGCAGGCCGAAGCCATGTCGCGCAAAGCCCTGACCGCATGGTACGATGCCGAGCGCAACCGGGCCATGCTGGAAATGAACCAGCGCTTTGCCACCGAAACGGCGCTCAAGGAACAACAGCAACGCATTCAGTTGCTGGAGATGGAGCAGGCCCGCAGTCAGATGTTCCGCAACCTGATGATGGTGATCGTGGCGCTGTTGGTGCTGGCCGGCATCATTTTGTGGCGCGCCTATCGCGAGAAAAAGAAAGACAATATCCTCCTCAAGGAAAAAAATGCCCAGATCGAGGAAGCGCGCCAGGCCATCGAGCGAAAGAATGCGGAGCTGGGAGAAATGAACCGGCAACTGGAGGAGTTGAACCAGCGTCTTGTGCGCGAGATCGGCGAGCGCGAGAGCATCGAAAAGTCGTCCTTTGCGCGCGACCGCTTCCTCGCTATCATGAGTCAGGAAATGCGCACTCCGCTCAACATCATCACCAACCTGACCCATCAGTTGATGGACGAAACGCCGCGCCCCGACCAGAAGGAGCGCCTGCGCCAGCTCCAGTTTGCCGCCAACAATCTCGTCGTTTTCGTCAACGACGTGCTCGACTTCTCGCGCATCGAAGCGGGCAAGCTCACCCTCGACAGCCGGCCTTTCCCCATCAAAAAGCTGGTGCGCGAGGTGTGCGAGCAATACCAGATGGCCGGTCGCGAACAGGGCACCCGCCTCAATCTGGTCATTGACAAAAAAATTCCCGACTGGCTCGACGGAGATGCCGGACGGCTCAACCAGATCCTCTCCAATCTCATGGCTCTGGCCCTCGATCGCAACGCGGGCAAAGACGTGGACCTGGCATTGCACCTCCACGAATTGCATCCCGACGAGGCCATCCTGCGCGTGTCGTTGACAGGTACGGATCCGATTCTGGAAAGCCGGGAGATCGAAGAGCTGAAAAAGTACCGCAATCTGGGCGAGCTGGAACAAATGGAATCCTTCTCCCGAGCCGACCTCTCCCTGTTCATCACGCGCCGCCTCGTGGATCTGCAGAACGGCCACATCGAGGTGGAGCAAGAGAATGGCCGTCAGGTGCTCCTGTTGTTTTTGCCGTTCAAGCTGGCCGAGTCGGACCAGGAGGCCCCAGCGGGTGATCAGCATGCCGAGGGCACGCCCTCCCTGGGCCATCTGAAGGGCAAAAAGGTGCTCCTGGCTGAAGACAACAAGATCAACCAGGTCGTCGTGGCCAACCTGTTGCGCAACCTGGGCATGGAGGTCGTCACGGCCAACAATGGCGAGGAAGCCGTCGAAGCCATCAAACGACAGGATTTCGACATCGTGCTCATGGACATACAGATGCCCGTCATGGACGGCTATCAGGCTACCTTGGACATCAGAAAGATGGAGGATCCGCGCAAGCGCGACGTGCCCATCATCGCGCTGACAGCCTCTGCCTTCCTGACCGAGCGCGAAAAAGCGCGCCTCTTCGGCATGAACGACCACGTGGGCAAGCCCTTTAGCCCGGAAGAGCTGCTGGACAAAATCGCGCGCCTGCTGAAGGTGCATTACACGGGCTGATATCGAGGGTTGAGGGTTGAGGGTTGAGGGTTTAGGGTTTAAAGTTTAAAGTTTTTCTTGTTGACTATCAGTTGTTTGTCAAAATACTCGGTTCCTCGGGTCCTCAGCCAAAAACCGCAGCTTTCAGTCGCAGAAAACCCGAAAGCGCGGTCTGCTACCGGACCAACACCACCTCGCCCGCGTATTCCTGCACCCACCCGTCGAGGAAGCGGATGCGGGCGCGCCACACGTACACGCCCGTCGGGGCGGGGCGGCCCCGGATGGTGCCGTTCCAGCCTTCCTGCTGGTTGTTGGGCGGCAGCCCGCGGCCCTCGTACACCAGCTCGCCGTAGCGGTCGAAGACCTGCAGCAGCTCGATGGCCACCACATCCTGTTGGCCGAAGAGCGTGAAGCGCTCGTTGTAGCCGTCGCCGTCGGGACTGAAGGCGTTGGGGGCGTAAAACTTGCGCGCCTTGCGTACCACCAGCACCAGGGTGTCGCTATCGGTGCAGTGGGTGATTGTATCCACTGCTGTCACCACGATGGTATTTCCCGAAAGGGGGATCCACTCGAGTGTCGGGCAGGCTGTACAGCTCAGGCTGTCGCCAAAAAACGAAAACACGGCATCGGAGCTGGTGGCCTGCGGTGCGAGCCTGACTGTTTCGCCCAGCTCGACTTCGAGCAGTTGTGCGCCCAGCGACACCTGAAAGTCGGGCGGCCCGGCGATGAAGGTTGTGGTGTCGAGCAGGCAGCCGTTGGCGTCGCGCAGCGAAAGCGCCACCTCGCCTTCGGGCAGACCTTCGACATCGCTCAGCGGCACGAACGGGCGACCGGCTGCAGCGATCTGGTAGGGCGGCGTGCCGCCTGCAGCGCTGTCCACGTAAATGAGGCCGTCCATCGGCCCTTCCAGACAGTCAATGGGATCGGGCGTGAACCAGAGCCGCAGCGGCGCCGGCTGGCTCAGCAGGTATTCGGCTGCGGCTGTGCATCCCTTGGCGTTGGTGACGGTGACTACCCAGGTGCCGGCTGCGAGTTGCGTGCGTTGGGCCCCCGTTTGCCCGTCCTGCCACAAGTATGCGAAAGGAGCGCCGGGCCCGTCGGCTGTGGCCTGAAGAGCGCCGTCGGCCTGGCCGTAACATTGGATGGAAGCCGTTTCCTCGATGGCGACGGTGAGGGGCGGCGGTTCGTCCAGGGTGATGGAGGCCGTATCGGCACAGCCGTCGGCATTGGTGACCGTGACCTGATAGTCGCCTTTCGGCAAATGCGACACGACGGCGGTGGTATCGCCCGTGTTCCAGAGGAAGGCGCCGGGCTGGTCGTTGGTCTGCACACCCAGGGCGCCATCTGCACCGCCGGCACAGTTGATCTCGTCGGTGACGACGATGGTGGCGATGAATTCGGGCGGTTCTTGCAGCTCCATTGCCATGGACAAGGTGCAAGCGTTGGCATCGGTGAGGGTGAGCGCCCATGTGCCCGCGCACAGGTCGGCGCGTTGTGCCGAGGTGTCGCCATCGGCCCACAGCAAGGTGTAGGGTGGGGTGCCGCCTTCCGGCAAAACCTCGATGGCGCCATCGCAAAAGCCGTAGCAGGAAGGCTGGCTCGGCAGCATGGCGGCATTGAGCGGCGGCGGGGCTGCCACGGTGACGGTCAGCGTGGTATCGCGGACCCCATCGGTCACTGTGATCTGGTAGTCGCCTTTCGGCAAATCCATGATCCAGGCCGTGTCGGGCTGGGGCAGGGCGGCATTTCCCGAAAGGGTGGCGCCCTGCCAACTGATCTCGTAGGGCGGGAAGCCGTCGCGGATGACCAGGGCGATGCGGCCTTCGGTGTCGTCGGCGCAGTCGAGCGTGTCGGCGACGGCGGTCACCTGCATGGGCGGCACGACGGGCATGGTGAAGCAGGTATCGGCCGTGCAGCCCAGCGTGTCGGTGACGGTGAGGCACCACATCTGGTCGCCGGTGAGATTCGAGGCGGTGTCGGTGGTGGCGCCGCTGCTCCATGCAAAAGTGTAGCCGCCACCGCCGCCCGTCGGGCTGGCCATGACGATGCCGTCGGCGATGCCGGGAGCCGTGGCTTTCCGGATCACCGCCACGTTGGGCAGGATGGGCGCCAGCACCGTCAGCTCGGTGACGACCACGCTGTCGCAGCCGTCGGGCAGGGCGATGGTGTCGGCATAGGTGCCCGAGGTGGTGTACAGGCTGTTGCCCACGTGGAGCGTGTCGCCGGCGCAGAGGGTGATGTTTTGCGCAAGCACGGGCCCGTCGAAGCCGCCGTCCTCGACCGCGATGGTGAAGATGCCGGCAGTGTTGGCATTGGACCCATCGACGAGCAGGAAGTACGGGCGATTTTCCAGGCAGCTCAGCTCGAGCACTTCATCCTCGTCGTCGGGCTCGAACGCGAAGTCCTGCAAGAAGAAGGTGCCCGAGCAGTCGTCGGTGCTCGAGGTGTAGAGGGCCAGTTGCAGGCCGATGGGGTCGGCCGGATGGCTCGTGCCGATGATGCGCACGTGGCCCGAAGGGGGCGGCACGAAGCGGAACCACACCGTCTGCTGGGCGGGGAAGCCCGTGGCGGGCGGGTCGTCGCTGTCGTCGGCGCAGAAGTTGGTGGTGAGGGCGCTGCTCACCTGTCCGCCCGCCGGCACGACGCCCAGGTCTTCGGCCGCGCAGCGCAGGTTGCCGCCCTGCACGGCGCCCAGGTCGCTGATCTCGAGCCCGAAATAGCCGTGCAGCGTGCCCTCCTGGTCGATGACGCCATCGACCAGCAGGTAGTAGGTGGTGTTGGGCTGCAGCGCGCACTGGAGCAGCAGCGTTTCGTCGTAGTCGAGCGGATCGTAGGCACCGGCCACCCACTGGGGCGTGCCCGTGCAGGTGCCGTCGTCGGTGGTGTAGAGGCCGAGCTGCAGGCTGATGGTGTCGCCCAGGCCGAGCGGGTCGTTGAGGGCGCGGATGCGGATGGCGTCGGAGATGTCGGGGCCGGTAGTGAAGCGGTACCACACGCCCACGTTGTTGTGCCAGCTCACGCCGACCTCGTCGAAGGGGTTGGGATCGCCGATGCTGGTGCCGCAGAAGTTGCTCATGCCGCCGGCGGTGGCGTCGCCGAGTGTCTGGCCGAAGGTGAGCGTGCCCATGTCCTGGGCCGTGCACATCAGGTCGTTGAGCGCGTCAATGGGGGTGCCCGTGACCTCGATGCGGATCTGTGCCCAGCCGTCGGACGTCAGGCCGTCGGGCATCTCGACGAGGTGGGTGGCGGGCGTCAGGCTGACGGGCAGCGAGGCGCACGTCAGCTCCAGACAGTCGGGGTTGATGTCGCAGCCGGCAAAGATGTCCGGATCGTTTTCGAAGGCGCGCAAACACAGCTCGACAGTTGCCGGCAGGTCGCCGGGGCAATCGTACTGCGCCTCGAAGGCCACGTGGGGCAGGGGCGTGTAGCACACGAGAAACTGCGGAAAGTAAGCCCACGGGCCGCCTTCGACCGAGACGCCCCACATGGGGTCGGGGCCGGTGATGGCATCGGTGCACGAAGTGCTCGCGTCGCCGTCTTCGACGACGATCCGAAGGGTGAGCTGGGCAAGGACAGGGGTGCAGGCCAGCAGGGCCGCAATGAGGAGGGAAAGGTGTCGGTGTACCATCTGCTTTGCATTCTCGGTCAAAAAAGGCGGGTGCCGGCTTGCGGGGCGCAGAGGCGCTGCGGCTGCTTGCAGGTGGGCAGCCCGATCGTGTGGGATGGCTCAAATTTAGCCACGGGTCGGGCCAAAAGTGGGGCTGGCGGCCGATTATTTTTGGCGTTTGGTCGGATTGGCGGCGCATTTGGCGAAAGCCGGAGCAAAGCCTGCGTGCAGTTGGGCATTGTACGGCTTTGCCGTATCTTCGGATCCTCGCAAAATGCGCGTGCGGTGCGGAAGGGTGGTGCACTTTTGCCGGGCGGCTGTGCGGGGCTATTTTTGCGCAAGCAACAAGCTGAAGAGGTGAAGGAAGTCAAGGACAAGAAAAAAAAGGCAACCGGTGGGGGCGGCAAGGTGACGCCGCTGATGAAGCAATACTTCAAGGTCAAGGCCAAATATCCGGACGCCATCCTGTTGTTTCGGGTGGGCGACTTTTACGAGACGTTCGGCGAAGACGCCGTCAAGACGTCGAAAGCGCTGGGCATCGTGCTGACCAACCGCAACAACGGCGGCAGCCAGATCGAGCTGGCGGGCTTCCCCTATCACGCGCTCGACATGTACCTGCCGCGCCTGGTGAAGGCCGGCTATCGCGTGGCCATCTGCGAGCAGCTCGAGAAGCCCTCGCCACAGAAGAAACTGGTGCGGCGCGGCGTGACCGAGATCGTGACGCCGGGCGTGGCCAGCGACGACAAGCTGCTCGAACACAACCGCAACAACTACCTGGCGGCCGTGCACTTCGGCAAGAAGGGGCAGGTGGGCCTTGCCTTTCTCGACATCTCTACGGGCGAGTTTCTGGTCAGCGAGGGCTCGCTGAGCCATGCCGACAAGCTGTTGCAGTCGTTTGCGCCCTCGGAGGTGCTGTTCGCACGGCCGGCCGAGCAACAGTTCGTCGAGCATTTTGGCGACAAGCGCTACACCTACAAGCTCGACGACTGGGTGTTTACGCACGATTACGGCCGCGAGCAGTTGCTCGGGCATTTTGGGGTGACCACGCTCAAAGGCTTCGGCATCGAAGAGCTCGAACTGGCGCAGGTGGCCGCCGGCGCCATCCTGCACTACCTGGCTGCCACCGAAAACAACAACCTGCAGCACATCACCGGCGTGGCGCGCATCCAGCCCGACCGCTACGTGTGGCTCGACCGTTTCACCATTCGCAACCTCGAGCTGCTGCACAGCCAGCACGAGACGGGTACGGCCCTCATCGACGTGCTCGACCGCACCATCTCGCCCATGGGCGGGCGCCTGATGCGCAAGTGGGTGGTGTTGCCCCTCAAGTCGCTCAAACAGATCAATGCCCGCCTCGAGATGGTGGCCACTTTCGTCGAGCGGCCCGAGCTGGTGCAACTGCTCGACACGCAATTGCGCATCGTGGGCGACCTGGAACGGCTCATTTCGAAGGTGTCGCTCGCCAAGATCGGCCCACGAGAGGTGGTGCAACTGAAGCGCGCCCTCGAAGCCATCGAGCCGCTGAAAGAGGCGCTTTCGCAAACGGGCAACGCCCACCTTGCCCGCATCGCCGAGGGGCTCAACCCCTGCCCGGGCCTGCAGGAGCTCATCGCCACGCGCGTGGTCGAAGACCCGCCGGCCAACCTGTCCAAAGGGGGCGTCATCGCGCCGGGATACCAGGCCGAGCTGGATGAGCTGCGCCATCTCGTCACCCACAGCAAGGACATCCTGGTCGAGATCCAGCAGCGCGAGGCCGCCCGCACCGGCATAGACAACCTCAAGATCGGCTTCAACAACGTCTTCGGATACTACCTCGAAGTCACCAACAAGTACAAGGACAAGGGCCTCATCCCGCCCGACTGGGTGCGCAAGCAGACGCTGACCAACTCGGAGCGCTACATCACCGACGAGCTCAAACAGCTCGAGACGAAAATCCTCGGCGCCGAAGAGCGCATCCTCGAGCTGGAGGCCGAGCTTTACGAGCAGCTCGTGGCCGACATGATGGACTACATCGAGCCGGTGAAGCACAACGCCTCATTGCTGGCCATGCTCGATTGCCTGTCGGCTTTCGCCAAAATAGCGGTCGAGCGCAACTACTGCCGCCCCGTCGTGGACGACAGCCTCGAGATCGACATCGAGGCGGGGCGCCATCCCGTCATCGAGCAAAGGCTGCCCGTGGGCGAGCAGTACGTGCCCAACGATCTGCGCCTCGATGCAGAAGAGCAGCAGATCCTCATGATCACCGGCCCGAACATGTCGGGCAAGTCGGCCCTGCTGCGGCAAACGGCCCTCATCTGCCTGATGGCCCAGATGGGTTCGTTCGTGCCGGCGGCATCGGCGCGTCTGGGCGTGCTCGACAAGGTGTTCACGCGCGTGGGCGCCAGCGACAACCTCTCCTCGGGTGAATCGACCTTCATGGTCGAAATGACGGAGACGGCCAGCATCATGAACAACCTGTCGGACCGCAGCCTGGTGCTGCTCGACGAGATCGGCCGCGGCACCAGCACCTACGACGGCATCTCGATCGCCTGGGCCATTGCCGAGTACCTGCACGACAACGGCCGGTGCCGCCCCAAGACGCTGTTCGCCACCCACTACCACGAACTCAACGAGCTGGCCAACCAGTTCGAGCGCATCCACAACTATCACATCGCCACCAGGGAGGTGGGGCAGAAAGTGCTCTTTTTGCGCAAGCTGGAACCCGGCGGCAGCGCGCACAGCTTCGGCATCCACGTGGCGCGCATGGCCGGCATGCCGCGCGAGATCGTGGCGCGGGCCGAGGAGATCCTGCACCTGCTCGAGCAGAAATTCGGCCAGGACGAAGGGGCGCGTCCCGAGCGCAAAGCGCCCACTGTGCGCCGTCCTCGCACGGGCCGGATCGAGCGGCCACAAGCGCTCCAACTGTCTATCTTCGATCAGCCCGATCCGCTCTGGGAAAAGGTCAAAAAGCAACTGCTCGAAATGGACCTCAACACCATGACGCCCATCGAAGCCATGATGCGCCTCCACGAGCTGCGCAAGATGCTGGAGGAGCAGGAGTGAAATTCCGATTGATATACGCAACGCAATTCGGTCCGGGAATTTTTGACGATAGTCCATGGACGATAGACGATGGACAATTTTTCTGAGATGGAGAGAAGAGAGATGGAGAGAGGGAGTGTCCAACTGCGCAAACTGCGTCAGCGCTGCGTCTTCTGCGTCTGAAAAATCATTCAGTTACACAGAGCACCACTGAGCACGCACTGATTTTCACAGAGTTGTAAACGCTCAACCCTACACCCTCAACCCTCAACGACAGGTAAAAACTGCGCGCAAACTGCGTCCCTCTGCGGCTGAAAGCTGTGGTTTCAATGGCTGAGGAACCGAGGAACCGAAGAATGAGCGCACTGAAAAAAGTCCGTAACAACGCAACGACGTAACATATGGCAGGTATGATTAACTTGCAACAAATTGATTTAAAATTAAAAATACATTGCGTGTCGTTGCGTCTTTGCGTCGTTGCGCGAGGCTATAGGTTTTTTCAGTGGCCTCAAGAATAGAGGATTTGAGCAAAGAGGCTTGCTGAAAAAAGTCGAAAAATCTTCAGTTACACTGAGCGCCACTGAGAAGATACTGATTTTCATAGAGTTGTAAACCCTAAACCCTGCACACAACACCATTCTGCAGCCGGTTCTTTTTCGCGATGCGCGATCATCTGTTCAAGGATACCACCACCTATTCCACGGATTGTGCCGGTTCAACCGCTTTGATGCGGGATCGAGGACGCGCTGAAATTTTTTTCCGACGTTTTGATGTTTTTCCATTGTTTGTTTTATTTGGGACGTCGGGTATAGGGCCTGATTTGCTTCAGGGGAGCACCTGTGGCTGAAGGAAAGGCCGTGGTCCATGGCCGATTGTATTCGTGTTTCTCCATCGTATGAGCGGGCCGTGGCTGCAGCGGTGATCGTCTTTTTTCCCCTGATGAATTTCTGAATCCATTACAGAGAGAGCGACTGTCGCAAGAAGCAGAGGCTTCTTGTAACGGGAGGAGCGGCGCACGGCAGTGCGCCTTGTTGCTCTGTGCAAGCGGGGCCGGGTGTCGCTTCACCCGGAAAAACGGCCGTAATACATTACCGAAACAATAAACCACACAATCATGAGAACCAGAACCCTGTCGCTGGCAGTCGCGCTCTGCTGGGGGGCGGCTGCGGTAGTGGCCCAACCGATTCTGGGCGATTACACCCCGTTGCAGTGTGCCGGTGAAATTCCGGCTACCTTTCTTGTCTCGGCCAGTGAAAAAGCACAGCAGGCCATTGCCGAGGAGTCCGGTTCGGAGGACGAATCGGGCAAGGGCAAGGCCAGCGCCGAGGCTTTTCTGATCGAGTCGCGCTTTCTGACGCAGGAGCTGTTGCACAGTGGCCTGGTGCTGTTTGGCGATCCGGTCAGCGCGTACATCCGCGAAGTGGCGCGGAGGGTGCTGGCCGATGAGCCCGAACTGTTCGACAAGATGCAGTTCTACGCCTTGCGGGTGCCCTGGGTCAATGCCATGGCCACGGACGAGGGCGTGGTGTTCGTCACCATGGGCCTGATGGCGCGCGTCGAAAACGAGGCGCAACTGGCGTATATCCTCGCCCATGAGATCGCCCACTACAAAAAGCGGCACGCGCTGAACATCTTCAAGGAGGTAGAAGGAATCAAAGAGGAACGCGACATGCGGGGCTTCAGCCGGCGCGCCCGCCTGTCGGGTATGGACCTGATCAAGACGCTGTATCACCAGCAGGCCGAGACGGAAGCCGACAGCCTCGGCATGCTCATGTTTGCGCGCTCGGGCTACGACCTCGATGCCGCCGTGGCCACGTTCGACATGCTGGAGACGAGTCTGCAGCCGTGGCAGCAGGAGGAGTTCAAGCCTGCGGTGTTCGAGGATCCCACGTTCCGCTTTCCCTCGTGGTACGTGGCCAAAGCCAAAGAGCTGGAGCTCGACATCCCGCAGGAAGTGAGCCTCATGGATGTGTTGGAGGAAATGGCGCGACCGAAGATCATCACGCACCCCGATGCCGACAAGCGCAAGGCCGCCATGGCGCGCATGCGTGCCCGACTCGCCGATCGCGACAGCGATCAGCTATGGCAGGGATCGGAGGAGCGCTTTGCGGATGTGCAGCGCATGGCACGCTTCGAGTTGCCGCGCTACTATCTGCGCGACGAAGATTTTTACGACGCCATTTATCACGCATGGCTGTTGCTCGAGCACCATCCCGACAATCTGTATCTGAAAAAGACCATTGCGCAGGCCCTGTACACGCTGGCCAAGTACCGCAATGCGGGTCTGGAGTACGTCTATCCGCCGGCCCTGGAGTCGCCCGTCAACGGTCTGGCCAACTTCTTCGAGCACATGGAGCCGCAGGACTTCATGCTGTTCGTCGTGCGGCACCTGTGGAAGCTCAAGCGCAAAGTGCCCGACGATGCGCTGATTGACCAGATGGCACGCGATGCGCTGGTCGAGCTGGCGCTGCACTACGATGAGTTCTCGCCCGACCAGACGGCAGCACCCGCCGAACTGCCCAAATTGCTGCAGGAATGGCGCGAGCTGGAAGGGCCGCCCGGCACCACGCCGCGCTACAGCTCGCTGTACAAGCAATCGCTGGCCAAGAAGAAGATCTCGGAACTTTATCCGCGCATCGTGCTGGCTGCCGTCAAGGACGATGCCTTCGATGCCGCCTGGGCCGAGGCCGTCGAGCGCGCAAAGAAGCTGCGTGCACGTGCCGAATACCTTTCCTCGACGCGTGGCCGTCGCGAGCTGGCCGCTCAGTGGGAGAAAAAGCGCCGCAAGGGCGTCATGCTCGGCATCGACAGGGTGCTGGTCGTGTCGCCGTCCTACTACTGGGTGCACATGCGCATGGTGGACGGCATCCCCGTCTTTGAGCAAGACTACATCGCATCGGAGCAGAAGCGCAAGTGGATGCTCGAACAACTCGATCGCTTCTCGAAAGAGCTGGGCCTGGAAGCCGTCGTCCTCGATCCGGCCATGCTGACGCCCGAAAAGGTGGAGCTGTTCAACGAGCTCGTCACCCTGAATGAATGGCTCAACCAGCAGGCCAACTTCATAGACCTGACCATCACGCCCGCCTACAACCAGCAGGAGGTGCTGGCCATTGCAGAGAAGTACGGGGCAGAAAACATGCTGCACATGAACTTCGCGCGCATCGACGAGCTCAAGCTCTGGCTGCTGGGTGCCGTCCTGTTCGAGCTCGAGACAGGCATCCCCTTCGATCTGAGCAACTACATGAACCTGAAGCTGAGCGAACCCGTGGAGATGCAGATCCTCTACGACCTGATCTGCCAGCTCTCTTTTGAGCCGTCTGAGTAGGACGAGCGCCAATCCTCGAAGGTACTCTCGTTCATTTGTTCATCAAAAGCAAACCATCATGAAATCGAAAATATGGCTGATGCTCGCACTGGTGCTTGCCTGGGCCGGCGCCCGGGCGCAGGGCGGCGTCATTTCCGGTTATCTGGGCAAGAAAAACTTCATCGAGGGCGGCCTGTACGCAGCGCCCCTGACCAAAGTTTCCGAAGACGGCTCCATGTTGGACCGCTTCGGCGTACAATTGCATGTGGGGCGGGCCGTGGCGCGCCATGCATCGGCGCGGCTGAGCCTTTCCATGGGCACTTCGAGCAAGGACGTGTTGCTGGCGCCCCAGGATTGGTATCCGGAGTGGGCCATGCTGCGCACTTCGCTGCTGGCAACCACCCTCGGCCTGGATTTTCACGGCGACCAACTGGCGCCTGTCGGCAAATACCTCTCGGGCGAGCTGGGCATGGTGTTTCCGGGCATCCGGATGGACCACTTCCTCACCGAACTGGAAGACGGCGATGAAACGCCTTATCGGGAAGAGTTCGACCAGGCTTTTGCCAACCAGCCCGCCGGCAATGTCGTGTTGCGCGTCCGTTTCGGGCAGCGCTCCATCCTCAGCAAAAACTACTGCCTGGACTTCGGCCTGGCGAGTAGCTTCGTACTGCCCACTCCGACCGAGCGGTACCATCCGCGCCTGTCGAACTTCAACACGCCGCAATACGACCTCAACGTGCTGATGCGTCAGTACTTTGCCCTGCAGGCCTACGTGATGATCGGCCTGGTGTGGTAAGGCTCAGAGCTTGTCGGCAAGGTACTTGCCCGTCCACGAGTTTTCCACTTCGACCAGTCCTTCGGGCGGCCCCTGATACAGCAGGCGGCCGCCCTTCTGCCCTCCTTCCGGGCCCAGGTCAATCACCCAGTCGGCGCACTTGATCAGGTCGAGGTTGTGCTCGACCACCACCACGCTGTGGCCTTTCTCCACCAGGGCATTGAGGGCGTCGAGCAACTGGCGCACGTCGTGGAAGTGCAGGCCCGTGGTGGGCTCGTCGAAGATAAAGAGGATGTGATCGGAGGTGTGGTCCTGGCCGAGGTAGTAGGCCAGCTTGACGCGCTGGGCCTCGCCGCCCGAGAGCGTGCTCGATGACTGGCCGAGGCGCACGTAGCCCAGCCCCACGTCGCAGAGCGGCTGCAGCTTCTGCACGATGGTCCTGTGGTCGGCAAAGAACGCGAGCGCTTCCTCCACGCTCATCTCGAGGATGTCGTGGATGTTCTTGCCCCGGTATTCCACCTCGAGCACGTCTTTGCGGAAGCGCTTGCCGCCGCATTCCTCGCATACCAACCGCACATCGGCGAGGAACTGCATCTCGACCACCTGCTCGCCTTCGCCCTTGCAGGCCTCGCAGCGCCCGCCTTCCACGTTGAAGGAGAAGTATTTGGGCGTGAAGCCCCGGATGCGCGCGAGCTGCTGCTCGGCCATCAGGCTGCGGATGGCGTCCCAGGCCTTGACGTAGGTGACCGGATTGGACCGGCTCGAGCGGCCGATGGGCTTCTGGCTGATGTACTCCACGCCCGTCAGCCGATCCAGGTCGCCTTCGAGGGCACGGTGTACACCCGGCGCCTGCGGCGTAGGCAGGCCGAGGTGCTGGCACAGGGCCGGATGCAGGACGTGGCGCACCAGCGTGGACTTGCCCGAGCCCGAGACGCCCGAGATGACCGTCAGCGCGTGCAGGGGGATGGTGACGTCGATGCGGCGCAGGTTGTGCTGGCTGGCGCCCCTGATTTCGATCTTTCGGCGCACGGGCCGCCGCTGTGCGGGTACGGGAATGGTGCGTTGGCCGGTGAGGTATTGCGTGGTCAGGCTGTCATTTGCTTTCGCAAAAATCTCTTCGAAGGGTCCGGCAAAGACCACCTCGCCCCCGTGGACGCCGGCAGCCGGCCCGATGTCGATCAGGTAGTCGGCGCTGCGGATGATGTCCTCTTCGTGCTCGACCACGACGACCGTGTTGCCCAGGTCGCGCAGTGCCTTGAGCACGTGCACCAGGCGGTTGGTGTCGCGCGGGTGGAGGCCCACACTCGGCTCGTCGAGGATGTAGAGCGAGCTGGTGAGGTTCGAGCCGAGCGTGCGCGTCAGGTTGAGGCGCTGCGTCTCGCCGCCCGACAGGGTGTTCGACAGGCGGCCCAGCGTGAGGTATTCCAGGCCCAGGTCGCACATGAAGCGCAGGCGCTGCGTGATCTCGACCAGCAGGCGGCGCGCGATGGTGCGGTCGTGCGCGTCCAGCTCGATATTTTCAAACCACGCCAGCAGCTCGTCGGCAGGCAGGTCCACCAGCTCGGTGATGGCCTTGCCCGCCACCTTCACCCAGGCAGCTTCCCTGCGCAGGCGCTTGCCCTTGCACTCGGGGCAGGTGGTGCGACCGCGGTAGCGGGCCAGCATCACGCGATTCTGGATCTTGTAGAGCTTTTCTTCGAGTTCTTTGAAAAAGTCGTTGATGCCGCGGAAGTATTCGTTGCCCGTCCACAGCAACTCGCGCTGCGCTTCGGTCAGCTCTTCGTAGGGCGTGTGCACGGGAAAGTCGAAGTGGTGTGCCACGGCGAGGAAGGCATCGAGCCAGCGTCCGAATTTCTCGCCTTTCCAGCAGGCAATGGCGCCCTCATAGACCGACAGCGCCTTGTCGGGCACCACCTTGTCTTCGTCTATGCCCATGACCTTGCTGAAGCCCTGGCAGGTCGGACAGGCACCATACGGATTGTTGAAGTTGAACAATTGCGGGTTGGGCTCCAGAAACTCGATGCCGTCCAGCTCGAAGCGGTTGTTGAATACCTCGCGCCGGCCGTCAGCCAGCCAGATGATGCAGTTGCCCTCGCCCTCGTAGAAGGCCGTACTCACCGAGTCGGCTACCCGCACCCAGAACGATTCGTCTTCCGCATCTTCGGGGATGGCCAGGCGATCCACCAGCAACTCGACGGCCTGGTCCAGCTCGGACAGGGTCTTGCCTTTCGGCAAATCGGGCCGCTCCAGCGCATCCTCGATGTGCATCAGCTCGCCGGCGAGGAAGACGCGCGTGTAGCCCTTTTGCAGCAGCAGCTTCAGCTCCTGCTCCAGCGTGCGGTCGGCATACTTTCCCGGCAGCGGCGCCGCCACCTGCACGCGCGTGCCCGGCGCCAGGCCCTTGAGGTAGTCCACCACATCCGACACCTGGTGGCGCTTCACCTCGCGCCCCGACACGGGCGAGATGGTGCGGCCAATGCGGGCGTACAGCAGGCGCAGGTAGTCGTAAATCTCGGTCAGGGTGCCCACCGTCGAGCGGGCATTCGAGGTGCTCACCTTCTGCTCGATGGCGATGGCCGGGCACAGCCCGTGGATGAAGTCCACGTCCGGCTTCTTCATGCGCCCCAGAAACTGGCGCGCATACGACGACAGGCTCTCCACGTAGCGGCGCTGCCCCTCGGCGTAGAGCGTGTCCATGGTCAGCGACGACTTGCCCGAACCCGACACGCCCGTCACCACCACGAGCCGGTTTTTCGGGATGTGCAGGTCGATGTTTTTCAGGTTGTTGCTGCGCGCACCCTTGATGTAGATGGTCCGCACCGGGCGGCCGTTCAACTGCAGGGTCGCTGCATCGGAATGTGTCGTTTTCGTCATGTGCGCTCAGACTGTGGCAAAGGAGTGGGCAAAGATATGGCCGTCGGGCCAAACCGCCGGGCACCGCCTTTCGGCAAATGCCACCCTCAGCACGGGAAACAACAACTCGGAGCGGGAAGTGTTGCGTGGGGGCGTGTAATACCAGGCCTCGTTTTGTCTCAAGACGAGTGATATTGTGTATTATTGAGCAATAATCTTTAGCTCCAATCAATGGCTCTTATTAAACTCTCGGGAAAGGAAATTCGTGCTTTGTTCCAAGCAACCCCTCCCGACTTGCCAAAATATGCCTCGCAACTACTCAACCTTGCCAATCAGATAGCTCAGGCTACTCGCCCCAAGGTTGTTGGCCGCATGCACGAAATGTTCGAGCAGGCAAATCCTCAAACTCTTGATGAATGGCGTAGCTGGTACCTCAAGCATCACGGAAAAAGGTTGGAAGAAGCAGTTGATCGAATCGAACTACAGTTGCAAAAGTTCAGGAAGACGTTGGATGAACTTGGCAAGGAAGAAATTCGGGAATGGCTTGCGGACTTGGTGATTGTAAAAACGTGGATGGGGCTCCGAGTACAACGAATAATTCTCAAGTATCTGGCGACGAGACGTCAGCTTCCGTTACGGAAAGCAACTGCCGAGGAGGAGGCAAAGGGGATTGATGGATTTATAGGTGAGGTTCCTGTTTCAATAAAGCCTGTGTCCTATAAAGCTAAAAGTGCGCTCTTGCAGGAGGACATAGGAGTCACAATCATTTATTATGAAAAAACGCCAGGAGGCATTCAAATTGAAATTCCTGATGATTGGCTGTGAGGTGAAAGGGTGCTGATTTTCAGAAATCCGGATACAGCAAAGGCAGTTGTTTGCCTTGTCCAGCAGGAACTTCCGGCAGGTCCCACGAGCAGAACACTTGCCAGCATCCCTGTCCGTCAGGTTCGATTTTGCCGGGAAAGGGCAGTTTGAGGGCTACTTCCTGTCGGGTCATTACGGGAAAACCGTAATGTTCATTCCGATATTTCAGCGTTTTGCCTTTCGCAAGCGCTTCCCTTGCAAACAGGTCATGCGCGTGGATGCGCTGAATGTTCCAGGTGCGCAGTTTTGGCGGCTGAGCTTTTTCCAGTCGGTCTCTGATCGTCTCCACCATTTCCGGATCGATTTCCACTCCGATACTGGATCGGCCTGCGGCCATGGCCGCAAGCAGGGTAGTGCCTGTGCCTGCGAAGGGATCCAGCACGGTGTCGCCCTGGATGGAGAACATGTGAATCAACCGCCACGGAATTTCAAATGGAAAAGCGCCGCTTCGCGTCCGTGCGTTTCCGTTTGTCAGTTCCTGACGCACGCCGGTGAGCGTCCACAGGTCACTGAACCAAACATTGCGTTCTTCCCAGAAGAAGGCGCTCTGCCGACGACGTTCTTTTTCCTCGGGAGTCTTGAAAATTCTTTTGTTGCCCTTTCGAAAAACGAGGATGTATTCGTGTTCAAGGGTCACGTAGGCGCCCGGCGGCAACATGCCCGAGCCCATGAACTTGTTGGGTGCATTGGTTGGTTTGCGCCACAGGATATGGGGCAAGCTCTGAAAGCCGATCTGGAGGCAGAATTGAATAATGCGTGCGTGGTTGGGGAACAGTTGAAACCGCCCCTCCACTGTACGCGTGGCATCGCCGACATTGACACACATGATTCCGCCGGGTTGCAACACGCGGAAGCACTCCCGCCAACAGCCATCCAACAGCTCGTGCATGGCCTCGAATGCAGCCATCCAGTTGCGGCTTTCCCATGCCTTTTTCACCCCTTTCGATTGACGGACGAAACTGGTGTCCCACATTTCAATCATGGGATAAGGCGGCGATGTCACGAGCAGAGCGACAGACTCATCAGCAAGGCCGTCCAGGCGGCTGGCCGAACCCTCAATAATTCGATGCGTGGTGCGCATAAGAACCAGAATATGGTGGCGGTTAGGGGGCTGGCCCCAAGGTACCCAATTCCTGCAATTGAATCTACTTCGCAAAGCTCACCAGGACGTCTTTACGGTGGTCGTCGCAGGGCCCGCCCGGCTTCCGGTTTGTTGCTCACTTCCGCACCTGCTGCAGGATGAGTTCGGCCAGGTCGAGCACCATGACGTCGTCCTGTTTGTCGGCGGCTTTGACGCCGTCGGTCATCATGGTGAGGCAGAAGGGGCAGTTGACGGCGATGACTTCGGCGCCGGTGCCCAGGGCTTCTTCCGTGCGCTCGATGTTGATGCGCTTGTCGCCGGGCTCGTCTTCCTTCCACATCTGTGCGCCGCCGGCGCCGCAGCACAGGCCGTTGCTGCGGCAGCGCTTCATCTCGACCAGTTCGTTGTCGAGGGCTTCGAGCACCTTGCGCGGCACCTCGTAGATGTCGTTGGCGCGACCCAGGTAGCACGAGTCGTGGTAGGTGATCTTCTTGCCCTCGAAGGCGCCGCCTTCCACCTTGAGTCGGCCCTCGTCGAGGAGCTGTTGCAGCAGTTGGGTGTGGTGGATCAGCTCGTAGTGCCCGCCCAGGTCGGGGTACTCGTTTTTCAGCACGTTGAAGCAGTGCGGACAGGTCGTCACGATTTTGGTGACGCCGTAGCCGTTGAGCAGCTCGATGTTCTGCAGGGCGGCCATCTGGAAGAGGAACTCGTTGCCGGCACGGCGGGCGGGATCGCCGGTGCACTGCTCCTCATTGCCGAGGATGGCGTAATCGACGCCGGCGGCTTCGAGCAGGGCGCAGAAAGCGCGCGTCACTTTCTGTGCGCGGGCGTCGTAGCTGCCGGCACAGCCTACCCAGAACAGATATTCGGGCTTTTTGCCCTGAGCGATCAGGTCAGCGAGTATGGGAACTTGCATGGTGTAAATTTAATGTCCAGCGTTTGATGTTTTGTCTGTCAAAGGGTAGAAGGGGCCGTCACCCCCTCACTCATTCACTCCCGCGCTCCATCACCCATTCACTCTTCCCTCGTCCACTGGTCGCGGTCTTGCGACATGGCCCATGCCGAGCCGCTGTTCTCGATCGAGTTGAAAAGCGGCAGCCATTCGGATGGCCCGCTCGCTTCGGTGAGGATTTCGTAGCGCCGCAGCTCGATGATGATGTCGAGCGGGTTGATGAGCACGGGGCAGGCCTCGACGCAGGCGTTGCAGGTGGTGCAGGCATGGATTTCTTCGCGTTCGATGTAGTCGAAGAGGTTGCGGCCGTCGTCGAAGTTTTCGGGCGTGAGAGCGACGCCCTCGCCGCGCAGGTCTTCGCGGATGAACTGCGGATCGCCCGATTCGAGCTTTTTGCCCACCTCTTCGGCGCGGTCGCGCACGGCCATGACGATGTGACGGGGCGACAGCTTTTTGCCCGTGATGTTGGCCGGGCAGGCGGCAGTGCAGCGCCCGCACTCGGTGCAGGTGTAGGCGTCGAGGAGGTGTTTCCAGTTGAGGTGCATGATGTCGGCAGCGCCGAAGACGGGCAGCTCCTCTTCGGCGGCGCCCTCGTCGAAGGCCGCCTCGGGATCCATCATGCTGCGCACCTCTTTTTCCACCTCGGGCATGTGTGCCAGCTTGCCTTTGGGCTCGAGGCGGGCATACCAGGTGTTGGGGAAGGCCAGCAGGATGTGCAGGTGCTTCGAGATGGGCAGGTAGTTGAGAAAGGCGTACACCATCAGGATGTGTAGCCACCAGCCGAAGCGCTCGAGGAAAGCCAGCGTACCCACCGACAGGCCGCCGAAGAGGGCCGACCCCAGCCGGTCGCTGATGAGCAGCGGCCCCGTCTCGGGATAGTGGTCTGGCTCGAGGCCCTGCAGCACGGCGTCGGCGCCGTTCATGGTGAAGATGCCGATGAGCAGCAGGATTTCGCCGAAGAGGATGAGGTTGGCGTCGAGTGTGGGCCAGCCCGCCATCTCGGGCTTGTGGAAACGCGGCACCTTGAGCAGGTTGCGGCGCGCCAGAAAGGCAATCGTAGCCGCGAAGGCGCCCACCGACAACAGCTCGATGGTGTTGATGACCAGCGGATACAGCCAGCCGATCTTTCCCGCAAAGAAGCGGTGGTGCCCCGTGAAACCGTCAATCAGGATCTCGATCAGCTCGATCTGGGTGACCAGAAAGGCCGTGTAGATGAACAGGTGCAGCAGGGCCGGCACCGGCTTTTTGAACATCTTCTTCTGCCCGAAGGCGATGAGCAGCACGTTGCGCCATCGCGCGCCCTTGCGGTCGTTGATCTTTTTGGGCTTGCCCAGCTTGATGTTGCGGTACACGCGCCAGTACTGCCGGGCCGCCACGCCAAAGGCGGCCAACGTGATGAGCGTGAAAATCAGCGGTTGCAGCATACGAGGAGGTTTGTCGTTTTGCCTTGCGAAAATTCGCTGCGGCGGGTAAAAATAGCGACTTTTTCATTCGCGCAAATCCGGATTTGCCTTTCGGCAAATGCCACCTGCACGGCCGGTACGTCCGTTCTGTCGGGCCTTCGTAATTTGCGCCCCACCAATTTTGCGAAAGCATGAAAATTCTGGATGCCGAGCAAATTCGGCGCAAGACCATTCGCCTGGCCTATGAAATCCTCGAAGAAAACCATGCCGAGCAGCGCATCGTCATGGCGGGCATCAACCGCAACGGCATGGCCTTCGCGCGCATGCTGCATGCCGAGCTGGAGCGCATTGCGCCCATGCCCGTGGTGCTGACCAACGTGCGGCTCAATCCGGCCGACCCCCTGTCGGCACCCGTCGAGATCGACTTGCCGCGCGAGGCGCTGCGCGACCGGGTCGTCATCGTCGTGGACGACGTGGCCAATACCGGGCGCACCATCTTTTACGCCTGCAAACCACTGCTCGAGACACTGCCCCGCAAGGTCGAGGTGGCGGTGCTGGTCGATCGCACCCACAAGACCTTTCCCGTCAAGGTCGATTACGTGGGCCTGTCGCTGGCCACCACGCTGCTCGAACACATCGAAGTGCGCCTGCGCGATACCGACGAGCCGGCAGCCTTCCTGAAATAGGGATGGAGTGATGGAGCGACGGAGTGACAGAGCGAAGGAGTGATTGAGGTTGAGCCGCCCGGTAGGGGCGCATGGCAGTGCGCCCGATGCAGGGACGCACGGCGGTGCGTCCGACATGTCTGCCGGTGCGAGAATTTTTGACGATGGATATTGAGGAGAGAGGAGTGTACCGATTCAACCAATTCCACCGATTCCACCGATTTTACCGATTCCACCGAATTGCGGTGCATAAAAACCTGAAAAGCCATGCACAACCCGTTGGAACAGTTTCGACATATCCACACGTTTATCTTCGACGTGGACGGCGTACTGACCGACGCGAGCCTGCTCATTCTGGAGAACGGCAAGCTGCTGCGCCGCATGAACACGCGCGACGGCTTTGCCATGAAGCAGGCACTCAGGGCGGGCATGCGCCTCTGCATCATCACCGGCGGCAACTCGGAAGGCGTCATAGACCGCTTGCGCGCGCTGGGCATCGAGGACATCTACTCCGGCGTGGAAGACAAGACCGAGGCATTCGAGGAACTGCTCTACGCCTACGATCTCGATCCGGCGGGCATCTGCTACATGGGCGACGACCTGCCCGACTACGAGGTCATGGTGCAGGTGGGGCTGCCCGCCTGTCCGGCCGACGCCGCTCCGGAGATTCGCGCGATCGCAAAATACATCTCGCCTTATGGGGGCGGTAAGGGCTGCGTGCGCGACGTCATCGAAAAGGCGCTGAAGTTGCGCGGCCAGTGGGCGCCGCACATCCTGCCGGCATGGAAGCCGCCTGTCCGGCCAACCGGAGAGCAGGAATGACAGGGGTGATTCGGCGATGGTTCGGCCGCCTGCGGGGCGGCAATCTGTGCATCGTGGCGGCTACGCAACTGCTCGTGCAGTACGCCCTCATCGCGCGCCATACCGGGCGGGCCGAGCTGCCCTGGCCCCGGTTCTTGCTGTTCGTGGGCGTGACGCTGTGCATCGCCGCGGCGGGCTACGTCATCAACGACCTGATGGACTTGGAAACCGACCGCATCAACAAGCCGGCGCAGCAGTGGGTAGGCGTGCACGTGTCGGTGCGAGCGGCCTGGGCACTCTATGCCGTGCTGGTCGTTGCGGGGGGCGGCGCAGCCTGGTATCTGGCCGATTTTGTGGGGGAGCCGCACTTGCAGGGGATTTACTGGCTGGCCGTGGCGGCGCTGTGGGCCTACAGCCGCTGGCTCAAGGGCCGGCCCTTTTTGGGCAATCTCGTGGTGTCGGTCTTTACGGCTTTCGTCGTCTGGATCGTGTGGTTTGCCAACAGGCACGAGCTGGCCACATTTGCCGAAAGGCAGCCCCAACAATGGGCGCGCCTGGCAGGCGTGATGTGGGCCTACTGCGGCTTCGCTTTCCTCTCCACGCTGGTGCGCGAGCTGGTCAAAGACATGGAAGACCTCGAGGGCGATCGCGCAGCCGGCTTGCGCACCTTGCCGGTGGTGTATGGCCTTGCTTTCGCAAAAAAGCTGGCTCTGGGCTCGTTGGGGCTGCTCGGTGCCGGAATGGCGCTTGCGGCTTTCTGGGGTCTGTGGCATTTTCGCGCCTGGCCCGCCGGAGCACTGCTGTGCGGACTGCTGATCGCTGTCTGGCAGGTGGGACGCCTTTTGCGGCAAGCGACGCGCAGGGAAGACTTCACATGCGCCAGCCGCCGACTCAAGTGGATCATGGTGGGCGGCCTGCTGGTGGCGCTGCTGGTGTAGGGATTTTGATTATCCATTCCTGAGGCCACTGAAAAAACCCCAAATCTCACGCAACGCCGCAAAGACGCAACGATTCGCAATGTATTTTTTGTTTTAAATCATCATGTTATCTATAGTGGACACGCGTCACGCGTCACGCGTTACGTTGTCACGTTGTTACGGACTTTTTTCAGTGCGCTCATTCCTGAATTCTGTGAAACTCGGTGCATACTC
>WFYJ01000146.1 GCA_015490175.1 Saprospiraceae bacterium
AAAGATGCTTGCGAAGGGCAGGGGACAGGGTCAGATTTCGGCTTTCTGAAAGGACCAGCCGGTTTTTGGCAGTTTTTTCGGGATAAATGGAGGGGCGCTTGCTGCAAAAAATCCTTCCGGACAAAAAACCGCAGTCTTCGGCCGCAGATGGACGCAGTTTGCGCGCAGCTTTTGGTTGAAAGTTTAGAGTTCAGGGTTTAGAGTTTAAAGTTTTTCTTATTGATTATCAGGTTTTTGCAAAAAAAATCAGTTCTTCAGTTCTTCGGTTCTTCGCTTCCTCGGTTCCTCAGCCAGAAACCGCAGCTTTTGACCAGGTTGCGCGTTGAGGGTTTGCAACTCTGAAAAAATCAGAGTGTGCTCAGTGGCGCTTTGTGCAACTGAATGATTTTTCGGCTTTCTTCCGTGCGCTCAGGATTTGAGGGCTCAGGCTGCGCGCCGGGCTTTTTCCCAAAGCACCGACTGTTTGCCGCTGAGCAGGCGGAAAAAGCCGCGATACACCGCGTAGTTCATCACGCAGAAGTAGTACGGCACGAACAGGAATTTGAAGCGAAGCGGCCGGTGGGCCATCAGCTTGCCGGCGAGGGCCAGCAGGTAAAACCCGCATTGCAGCCCGAAGAGCACCGCATAGGTCGGGTGGGCGGGGGCGAGCCAGGCATTGGTGACGAAAATGAGGGGCAAGGCCAGGGGGGCGAGGGTCCATCGCAGCAGTCTGTGCGACACGTATTGGAAGGTCAGCAGCCCGTAGCGGAACGGGTTGAGCAGGCTGCGCAGACGCCAGGCTGCCTGCAGGCCGCCGGCAGCAATGCGAATCTTGCGCTTCAGCTCGTCTTCGATGGTGGCCGACTGGCGCTCGGTGGCATGCGCTTGCGGCTCGTACACCACGCGGTAGCCGCGCATGGCGATCCGGGTGGTCAGGTAAAAGTCTTCAACGATGGTGTCGAGCGGAACGGGTTCGTACAACCCGGTGCGTATGGAAAACAACTCGCCCGCAGCCCCTACGACCGTGTACAGCTCACTGTCGAGCCGCTTGAGTGCCGACTCGTATTTCCAGTAGGTGCTTTCGCCGGCACCGGGAGCATCGCCTTTTTCAGCTACGGCAATGCGCTTCTCGCCTGCCACGGCACCTACCTCGGGGCGCTCGTAGTGCCGCACGATGTTTTTGATGGCCTGCGGGTTGACGTGCGTATTGGCATCGCTGAACACGACGATGGGGGTTTGCACCAGCGGCATTACGCGCGCTACCGCTGCGATCTTTCCCCTGCGTTCGGGCTGGTGTTCCAGAACGACAGGGAATGGGCCTTCCCGCCATCCGGCTACCAGCGCCGGCGTCCGGTCGGTCGAGCCATCCGTCACGACCAGAATGGTGAGCTTGTCGGCAGGATAATCGAACTGCTGCGTGTTGTGCAGCTTGTCGAGGATGAAGTCTTCTTCGTTCCAGGCGGCAACCAGAAAGGTCACGGCCGGCCATTCGCCGGGCATTGTCGGTCGGGGCCGTCCCCGAACGGCCCGCTTCAGCCGTACCAGTAGCCACAGCAGCGCGCCATATCCCACGTATGTATAGCCCACAATGCTCAAGGCCGTCCAGAAGATCACTTCCATTGGGGAAAACGCGTTTCAGGGTTATTGATCGGGTGGAGCAGACCGGATCGCCGCGAGGAAAGCCCCCGAGCGATGCGGTGCAAGTTACGCCATCCTGAGGGGTTGGGGCCCGTAGCAAGGGAGCTGGCGGCACCATGGGCTGCCCATGGTGATTGGTGGAAAGTTCCGATCAGTTATTACAAAAGCAGGCGGTCTCAGAAGAGCTGTTTTTCCCCTGTCAGGGGCTGACTGATTTGTGTTTTGTGTCGAATTGGCGAAAACTGTATCAGCCTTTGTGGTCTCGCATGGCTGCATTTCCTGATGTGGCGCGATGCCTGCCGGGCAAAGGTTGTGAGTTTTTGTTTTTTCTGTCAAAATGTAAAGTATTGAAAAATGAAACAAGTGTGTACTTGTGCCATTGATCGCGCGAAATTGTGTGACAGCGATTCGTGAAGAAAAATTTGTGTCGTTCCTCTGGGCACCTTATTTTTGAGTGCGACAATTCCCCCCGAACTTGCTCATCCACATCCCCCCTTGGTTTTGAGCGCTGTGCTTGTGGGTTTCCTTGCAGAGGATCCTTCTGCCGAAATCCGCAGTATCGGATTTTGCAATTTTAACCAAAACACCATGCCTGCACACTCCGGCAGCACCATCCTCGTGATCGAGGACCAGCGGGCCATGCGGTATCTCCTCCAGGCGCATCTGGGGCGTCACTTCGAGGTGATCGCCTGCCGCGATGGCCTGGAAGCCTTTGCCTGGATGGCTGCTGGTCACATTCCCGCCCTGATCGTACTCGACCTTTCAATGCCTCGACTGGATGGATTTGCCTTTCTGGCGCAGTTGCGTGCCAGCGGTTGGTATCGGGACGTGCCCGTAATCGTGGTCTCTGGCGATGTGGATGATCTGAGTGAAAGACAACGCCGACAGTGGCGCATTCAGGCCGTGCTTGCCAAGCCTTTTGATCCACAAACACTACAACGGGCCGTGGAGCAGGTACTTACTGCTGCGGCCCGATGACTCCATGAACCTCTGTTGGAAAACAACACACTATGAACCTTACCCTGGTACATTCCCGAGTAGCCGTGCAGCCGGTGCTGGCGGTAGGCTTCAACGGGAAATTCGAATGCTATCTGACATATGGTAGTCAGAAAAGCCGGTCGGCACGGGAGGAATTGCACCCCGTGCGCGAGTTTGGCAACCCTTTCCTCTGCTATCGATGGCTGGAGCGGTACATCAGCCGTTTTCCGGAAGGTGAAGAGCGGTTCCCGTTCTTCATTGCCATCGATCTGGACCACCTGATCGAGACCCGGTTCATGCTCGTGCAGGCGCTTGCCGAACATCGAGTGCTCTGGCGCATCCCGGTCATCGTCGTGAACCGGGGCGAGGAGGGGCGTGCCAGAGAAGCCCTGCATCCCGCTGTCGATGATTGCTACGACATGCCCGTGCACTGGGACGACGTGAAAAAACGCGCAGAGTTCCTCTGGCAGTTCAAGCCCTCGCTGCGGCAGCGCCGCAAGCTGCAGGAAAATGGTGCGGCCTCGGACCTGTGGCCGGCACCCGCGCGCATACCGCTCATGAAGCGCCTGTTCGATATTGCCGTGGCCTCCATGGCCCTGCTGCTGCTCTCGCCCCTCATGCTGCTCATCGCACTGGCCATCAGGCTGGAATCGCGCGGGCCGGTGATCTACGTGTCCAAGCGGGCCGGGCAAGGGTACCGCATCTTCGATTTTTACAAATTCCGATCCATGTATGTGGATGCCGAGCAGCGGTTGGCCGAGCTGGCCCACCTGAACAAGTACGAGGACGATGCCGCCGGGCCTGCTTTTGTCAAGTTGCACCGCGATCCGCGTGTGACGCGCGTAGGGCGTTTTTTGCGGAAGACGAGTCTGGACGAATTGCCCCAGTTGTTCAACGTGCTCAAGGGCGACATGAGCATCGTGGGCAACCGCCCGCTGCCACTGTACGAAGCGCAGAGGCTGACCACCGACCAGTGGGTGGAGCGATTCCTCGCCCCGGCCGGGCTGACGGGCTTGTGGCAGGTACGCAAGAAATTCAAAAAGAACATGTCGTCGCAGGAGCGCATCCGGCTCGATGCGCAGTATGCCCGAGCCTGTTCCTTCCTGACCGACCTGAAGATCATGTTGCAGACGTTGCCGGCCGTGATCCAGGAAGACGAGGGATGACGTGCTGGCGGATGCCGTCTGCCGATTTTCCCTCAACACGCCGCAATCCCGTAACTTGCCGTTCCCCCCGTCAAACATTCCGGGATGAAGAAGGTGAGCATCATCACGGTGCACTACAATGAGCCAGAGATGACCCACCGACTGCTACAGGCCCTTGCGGGGGCTTGCGACGAGTCGGTTGAATGCATCGTGGTGGACAACGGCTCTCGCCCTGACAGGTCGGCGCGTCGGTTGGAGCCACGGTTTCCGCAGGTGCGCTTCGTGTATTCGGAAAAAAACCTCGGCTTTGCCGGCGGCAATGCACTGGCCTTGCCGCACGCTTCGGGCCGGTACCTGTTTTTTCTGAACAACGACGCCGTGCCCGAGCCCGAGGCGATCGCTCGGCTGGCTGCCTTTCTCGACAGTAACCCGCAGGCGGGCGCCGTCAGTCCGCTCATTTTGGCGAAAGCCGAAGAGAAAAATGCCCGGGTGCGCGTGTTGTATGCCGGAAAAACGCGGGTACATCCGCTCACCGGCCGCAACCGCACGCTGGGGCAGGGCGCCACCACCTGGCATCAGTGGTCGGAACCCATGCCCACGGCTTATGTCCACGGTGCGGCCATGATGGTGCGGCGCGAAGTGCTGGATTCGGCGGGCTTCATGGATGCCGATTACTTCCTGTACTACGAGGAGCTGGACTGGGGCGAGCGCATGCGGCGGGCAGGATGGGAGCTGTGGGTGGAACCGCGTGCCCGTGTCTGGCACGACGAGTCGCACACTATCGGCGCCGACAGCCCCCTGAAGGTGTTTTTCCTGAACCGGAATCGCTGGCGCTTCATGTGGCGCAACCGGGCCGGGTGGCAGGCGCCGGCCTTTGCCGTGTGGTTTCTTGTGGTGGCGGTGCCCGGTCAGGCAGTCAGGGCCTGTTATCGTGGCCAACGGGGCCATCTGGCCGCTTTGCGCGATGCAGTGTACTGGGTGTTCGGCAGCGCCGCCTTTCGGCAAAAAATTGAAAACCGGTGGAAGCCGGCCTGAGTGCCGCACTCGTGTCGTTGACGAATCGAACATACTATGAGTGTGCTGACGTGTATCTATTCTTTTGTGGCTGCCGGTTTCACTTTTGCACTGGTGTGGCCTTTCGTCATGGTGGTGGCCTCGCGCTTCCGCAAACCACGCCTGCAGCCCGTACAGCCCGAGGCCCAACCCGACTTCGCCTGTATCATCACGGCCTGGCGCAATGCCGCCATTGCCCGCCCGCTGGTCGATTCGCTGCTGCGCCAGCCATGGCCGCATTTTCACATCTATCTCGTCGCCGATCGCTGTGCGCCTGCCGATTGGCACTTCGACCACCCTCGCCTGACGGTGCTGCATCCCGACCCGCCGCTCGATCTGAAGGTGAAAAGCATTATCCACGCTACGGAGCATTTCGTGCGAGCGCACGACTTTACGCTGGTGTTCGATGCCGACAATGTGGCGCATCCGCACCTGATCGATGAGCTGGTGCGCTACATCCGCGCGGGCTGGCGCGTGGTGCAGGCACAACGCCGTGCCAAGAACCTCGACACGGTCATTGCCTGCGCCGATGCGACGGGCGAGTTTTACAAGAACTACACAGAACGCTACGTGCCCTTCGTGCTGGGCAGCTCGGCCGTGATTTCCGGCTCGGGCATGGCCGTGGCCACCGACCTGTATCGGGGCTACCTCTACAGCCCGGAAATTCAGCGCGGCAAAGAACGGGGCAAGCGCATGATGCAGGAAGACAAGATCTTGCAAAACTGGCTGCTGCGCCGCGACGAGCGCATTGCCTGGGCGCGCGAGGCCATCGTGTACGATGAAAAGGTCACCACACCCGATGCCGCGCGCACGCAGCGCAGTCGTTGGCTGTTTTCCTATTTCCAGAACGTGCCGCATGCCGCCGGACTGCTGTGGACGGGCCTGCGAGGTCGCAGTTGGAACCAATTCCTGTTCGGGTTGGTGACGCTGCTGCCGCCCCTCTTCCTGACGGTGGGTGGCGCAGCCCTCTGGGCGTTGGCCGGTCTGTGGGTGGCGCCCGTCTGGAGCTTCGTGCTGGCAGGTGCGCTGGCACTGTTCGCGCTCAACGTGTTGTGGACGCTGTGGCTGACGCCCGTGCCGCCGGCCATCTGGAAAGCGCTGTGGGGCTTGCCCCTGTTCATCTGGCAGCAGGTGCGCGCCCTGTTTCTGATGAAAAACCCCGACCGCAACTTTGCGCCCACGCAGCATCGCCATGCGGTGAACGTGGAGGCCCTGCTGGCCGGTGATGCGGAAAAGGAAAAAATGAGGGGTAGTGTCCCCCATTAACTGATTTCAAACTGCGTTTTATGCGGCCGAAGGCTGCGGTTTTTGGCTGAGGAATCGAGGAACCGAAGAATCGAGGATCTGACAAAAAACTGATAGTCAACGAGAAAAATTTTAAACCTTAAACTTTAAACT
>WFYJ01000147.1 GCA_015490175.1 Saprospiraceae bacterium
CCCTCCCTCCCTCACTCACTCACTAACTCACTCCATCTCTCCTCTCTCCATCTCGGAAAAAATCGTCTATTGTCCATTGTCAAAAATTCCCGGACGGGATTGCGTTGGGTATCTCTGCGGTCGTCCTGTGTAACTGAGTGATCTTGCGACTTTTTGCATAAGTTCGATTTTCCAAAACTTCCCTTCGCTCATCATGCTCCGACGAACTCTCGCAAAGCGCTCTTTTCTGGTACTCGATGGCGGTCTGGCCACCGAGCTGGAATGGCGCGGCTTCGACCTGAGCGACGAGTTGTGGTCGGCGCGCGTGTTGGTCGATCGGGCCGAGGCCATCGCGCGTGTGCACTACGACTACTTCTGCGCCGGCGCCGATGTGGCCATCACGGCTACCTACCAGGCTACGCCGCAGGGTTTTGCGCGCAGGGGCATCCATCCATGGGCCGTGGAGCGTCTGTTCCACCAGGCCGTACGGCTGGCCGACGATGCACGGCAGGCATGCAGGCGCCATTTGCCGAAAGGCGAAGAAAAAACGCTGCTCGTGGCCGCCGGCATCGGCCCTTATGGCGCCTTTCTCGCCGATGGCTCCGAGTACCGGGGGCGCTACGGGCTGAGCCAGCAGCAGTTGATGGACTTTCATCGGCCGCGTCTGGAGCTGTTGGTGCAGGCAGGCCCGGATTGCCTGGCCTTCGAAACGATTCCCGACCGCGTCGAGGTGGAAGCCCTGCTGGCCCTGCTCGACGAGTACCCCGGGCAGGAAGCCTGGCTGAGCTTCAGCACGCGCGACGAAGCCCGGCTGGCCGACGGCACGCCCATTGAAGTCGTGACGGAACTGATTGCCACTCATCCTTCGGTCGTGGCCGTGGGCGTCAACTGCCTGCCCCCGCAGCGCGTGTTGCCGCTGCTGCAACGCATGCGCCGCGTGACCGATTTGCCTCTGGTGGTCTATCCCAACAGCGGCGAGGAGTGGGACGCGACGCGTCGGTGCTGGTGCCGGCCTGCTTCAGAGATTGATTTCGGCGAGCTGGCGGCGGCATGGTACGCTGCTGGTGCGCGCCTCATCGGCGGCTGCTGCCGCACCCGACCGGCCGATGTGGCCAGGATGCGTCGGGCCCTCGAGGCGTTGGTCGAAAAAGGTGGTTGAAGACCAAAAGGACGCACAACTTGCCTTTCGGCAAATTTGTTGTACGCGTGCGTCTTGGAATGGTGCATCTGGACGCAGTTTGCGCGCAGTTTTTGGGTGAAAGTCTGGAGTTCAGAGTTTAAAGTTTGAGTCCCCTGAAAAAACCCAAAATCTCACGCAACAGCTTGTTCCCGGTGGCCGGGACAGGCTCCGACGCCAGGCGGGAACGCAACAGCTTGTCCCGACCAAAGTCGGGGACGCAACGATTCGCAATGTGTTTTTTATTTTAATCCAATTTGTTACCTATAGCTATACGTGTCACGATGTCACGTCGTCACGTTGTTACGGACTTTTTTCAGTGCGCTCAGTTTTTATTATTGACTACCAGCATTTTGTCAAATCCTCGATGCCTCGGTTCTTTGATTGCTCAATCAAAAATGTCCATCGTCCATTGACTATCGTCAGAAATTCCCGGATCGGATTGCGCTGACTATTTTTTTTCAATAAAAGCAATAGCCATGGGACTCATGAATGATCTGAAAAAACTCTTCTTTGGTGCCCGTGCAGTGACCGAATCGGCTGCCGGGAAGGCCGTGGAGAAGGGAAGGGAGCTGGGCGAAGAAGCCCTGAAGAAGGGTGCCGAGCTGAAAGAAAAAGTCGAACAAAAACTGCCTGAAGTGAAGGAAGACGTATCGAAGAAAGCGGAAGAGACCGTCCACTCGGCCGAGGAACTGCTGCGCCAGGCGCGCGAGCGGGCCGAGAAGCTGAAGGCCGAGCTGAGCGAAAAGGCTGCGCCCATCGCCGAGGAGGCACGCGAAAAGGTGGATCCGTTGCTGGACAAGGCCAGAGACACGGCCGAGGTGGTCGGCGAAGAGATCGTAAAAACCACTTCGCCCATCGTCGAGAAAGCCAAACACGTGGCCGAAGACGTAGGCGAGAAACTGCTCGATACGGGCGAGGCCACCATGAAGAAAGTAGAAGAAACGGTCGAGGACGTGGGTGAGGTGGTACTCGAAAAAGGGGCCGAGCTGCTCGAAAAGACCAGAAAGCTGGCCGAAGAGGTGGGCGAGAAGATTCTGAAAAAGAAGGACGAGCTGGCCGAAAAGGCGGCCCGTGAGCTGGGGCAGGATCCCGACCATCCGGAAAGCTTTGGCGAGTTTGCCAGACGCAAGGCCGAAGAGTTGGAGCGCAAGGTGACGGGGCGAGCGCAAAGCAACTTTTCCGATGAGCCACACGACGCCGGCCGGTCCACCCTCGAAGGCAAGGATGACTTTTTTGCGAAAGCAGAAAAATTTGCCGAAGGGCGCTACTCGGAAGGCAAGATGAGCGTGAAGCCGGATCCGGAATACCAGCCGAAGAAAAAAGAGGGCAAAGTGAAGGGCTTCGAAGACCTCGACGGCGACGGCGACGAGCTTATCGACGACGCCATCCTCGACGACGAATAAGCCGCGCCCATGCCCGACACCCCGACCACAACAGGCCGACTGGGTCGCTACCAACAGGTGGTGCGCATCCTGTTGCGCTACGGCTTTGTCGATCTGGTGTCGCAGCCGCCCCTGAACAAGGTGCCGGGCCTGGGGCGTCTGGTGACGGGCAAAGACGGCACGGCCGAGCTGGAGTGGACGCGCTACGAGCGCATCCGCATGGCGTTGGCCGAGCTGGGGCCCACCTTCGTCAAGCTGGGACAGGTGGCCGCCAACCGACCCGACTTGCTGCCGCCCGAGCTCATCGCCGAGCTGGAGAAACTTCAGGACGAGGTGCCGCCCATGTCTTCAACCGATTTCGAAGCGGTGATTGAAGCAGCCTATGGCGAGCGACGGCACGAGTTTTTCGACGAGATAGACCCGAAACCCGTGGCCGCGGCATCCATCGCCCAGGTGCATCGCGCCCGCCTCAAGAGCGGCGAAGTGGTGGCCCTCAAGGTGCAGCGCCGCGGCATCCGTTCCATCATCGAGGCCGACATCGGCATCATGTACACCCTGGCCGAACTGGTGGAGCGGCTCCTGCCCCCCGACTTTTACGCCCGACCCACCGAAGTAGTGCGTGCTTTCGAGCAGCAGATCAAAAAAGAGCTCGACTTCAAGCTCGAGCGCATCCACATGGAGCAGTTTCGCAAGCTGTTCGCGCGCGAACGCAAAGTGCACATCCCGCGCCCCTGGCCCGAATATTCCACCGACACGGTGCTGTGCATGGAATTCATCGAGGGCATTCGCCTCGGCGACCTGGCTGGCCTGAAAGCCAACGGTATCGATCCGAAAAAGCTGGCCCGTCGCGGCATCCAGCTCTACTTCCGGCAGTTTTTCGAGTTCGGGCTGTACCATGCCGACCCCCATCCGGGCAACATCATCGTCTGGCCCGACGGCACGATCTGTCTGCTCGACTTTGGCCAGGTGGGCCGACTGACGCCCTACGATCAGGAGCTGCTGGGCGAGCTGTTCGTCGCGGCCATTCAGCTCGACGCGCGCGGCATCCGGCAGGTGCTGGTGCGCTACGCCATGGTCGAAACCGGCGAGGACGGCCCGCGCCTCGAGTACGAGATCAACGACCTGATCGCCACCTATGCCGAGCTGCCCATCGAGCAGATCGACTTCCGCGACCTGGCGGCGCGCATCTTCGATCTGGTGTACCGCTTCCGCTTGCGACTGCCTTCCAACCTGCTGCTGCTGGCCAAGACGCTCGTCATCGCCGAAGGCATGGGCCTGCGCCTCGATCCTTCGTTCCACCTGCTGCAAGACTTGCAGCCCTGGGCCATGAAGCTGGTCAGCCAGCGCTACGGCCCTGCCGCCATCGCGAAAAAGCTGGGAAAAGGCGTGCTCGACATGTTGCGCCTCAGCGCGCGCCTGCCCCGCTACCTCGAAGAGCTGCTCGAAAAGGCCAACGAGGGGCGCCTGCGCATCGAATTCGAGCACAAGGGGCTGAACGCTTTCTACCATGAGCTCGACCTGATCGCCAACCGCCTGGTGCTCGCGCTGCTCATTGCCGCGCTCATCCTCGGCTCGTCGGTCGTGGTATTGGCCCGCATCCCGCCGCTCATCAATCACGTTTCGGCCATCGGTCTGGCCGGGTTCGTCCTGTCGGGCATCCTGGCATTGTGGTTGTTGGTCAACATCCTGCGGCGGGGAAGGTATTGAACCGGAGCCGTCGGCGTTTTTGTCGTTGTTGGGGTTGTCGTCGTCGCCGTAGAGACGTTGCATGCAACGTCTCTACGACCGGTCATTCGATCCGCAACATGCGGCACCCCCGCCAATGGCCAATTTGCGTCCAACGCTTGCCGTGTTTTTCGAGGAGGTCGAGGGCGCGCTCGTCGCAGGTCATGAGCAGGTCGCCGGTGCGGAGCGGGCGCACATCGTAAATGCGCGTCACGTCGTAACCGCGGCGGCGCCAGGCCTTTTCGTAGAAGCGCAGGGCGGCGTTGTATCCCTTCTGGAAGAGGTAGTACTTGCGGTAGTCTTTCATGAATTCCATGAAAGTGCCGTAGTCGAGCTGCGGGGCTTCCCACGGGTTTTCGTGGCGGGGATGCGCCACCTCGTGGATCTTGCGGCTGTAGGGGCCCATGTAGAGCAGCGCGAAGGCGAGAGCGGCAGCTATCATGCCCTTCGCACCCCATTTTTCTTTCAGCCTTTCGGCAAATGCCGCCAGCCCGATGCCCAGCACGAGCGCGATGGGCGGCCAGGCCGGCGCGACATACCACGGCAGCTTGGTGCCGGCAGTGGAAATGATGGCCAGGAAGACGAGCAACACGCCCAATATCCATGTTACCAACGTAGAGACGTTGCACGCAACGTCTCCATGGCACGCAACGTCTCCATGGCACGCAACGTCTCCATGGCGCGCAACGTCTCCATGGCGCGCGATGCGTGTCGTGGTAGAGGCGATGCGTGTAGAGACGTTGCATGTAGAGACGTTCCGTGTAGAGACGTTGCATGCAACGTCTCTACCCCGCCCCCCATCCC
>WFYJ01000148.1 GCA_015490175.1 Saprospiraceae bacterium
ACGCACTGATTTTCACAGAGTTGTAAACCCTCAACCCTACACGCTCAACCCTCAACAACAGGTCAAAAACTGCGCTCAAACTGCGTTTTCTGCGGCTGCAGGCTGCGGTTTCTGGCTGAGGAACCGAAGAACCGAGGATTTGACAAAAAAACTGATAGTCAACAAGAAAAACTTTAAACTTTAAACCCTGAACTTTAAACACCTTTTCGGGATGCGCGATCATCTATTTAAGGACACCACCGATATGCTTACTGCTCGTATGGCCTGAGGCCTGTTTCACCATTCGCCTTTCGGCAAATGCAGCCCGCCCCATGGCCGAAGCTTTACACCGGCAAGGGCGAGCGGTCGGCGCCGTGCTGCACGTACTCGACGCTGCGACTGGTCTGCACCGGCTGGCGGTACATGCTCATCAGGTCGTACACCAGCTCGGGCACCTTGTCGTTGACGTTGAGGCCGAGCGACTTGGCGAAGTCGCAGGTGATGGGGAAATCGTGCGTCCAGTTGCCTTCGGTGAGTTTTTGCGCCAGCTCGGCCGCGCGCTCCTTGCTCTGGGTGCGCTGCAGCAGCTCGGCCAGCGTGGCCTGCAGTTGCTTGATGGCCTTTTCGGCAATGTCGGCCTTGACGATCATGTCGTCCGAGATCTTGTTGATGTCTTTTTGCCGCAGCAGCTTGACGAGCGAAGGGCCGGGCAGCTCGCCCAACTGTGGATCGACGGGGCCCAGCACCGCATTGGGGCTCATAACGATCTCGTCGGCGGCCAGGGCGATGAGCGTGCCGCCGCTCATGGCGTAGTGCGGCACGATGACGCGCACTTTGCCCTTGCGGCGGTTGATGGCCCGCGCGATCTGGGTGGCGGCCAGCACCAGGCCGCCCGGCGTGTGCAGGATCAGGTCAATGTCTTTCTCGAGCGGCGTGGTGTCGAGCACGCGCAGGATCTCCTCACTGTCCTCCATGTTGATGAATTTCATGATGGGGAAGCCGAGGAAGCTCATCTGTTCCTGCCGATGGATGAGCAAGATGACGCGCGAGTTGCGCTCCTTTTCTATCTGCGCCAGCAGCCGCATGCGCCCCGCCTCGAGCATCTTGCGCGAGATGACGGGCTGCAGCATCATGATCAGAAAAATGATCCAGAATGGGTCCATTGGTTCGTTCGTTTGTGCTTACCAGGAGTGATAGTTGCGATAGCGGTAGTAGGCCGGATAGACCTTTTCCTCGTACAAGGGCGGCCTGGCGAAAAGGCGAAACAGCACCACGCCTGCCACGAAGCCGCCCACATGCGCCCAGAAAGCGATGCCCGCCCCGTTGGTGGGCATCAGCAAACTGACCGTACCGCTGAAAAACTGCCCGATGAACCACACGGCCAGGTAGAAGAAGGCCGACACCTCGAAAAAGTAAGGTATGAAAAACAGCGGCACCATGAAGATGATGGTCGAATGCGGGAACATGAACATGTAGGCGCCCATCACGCCCGAAATGGCACCCGAAGCGCCCAGCGCCGGCACCGTGCTGTCCATATTGAGGGCATAATGCGTATAGCTGGCCGCCACGCCGCACAGCAGGTAGAAAATCAGATAGCCCCCCTTGCCCATGCGATCCTCGACATTGTCGCCAAAGATGTAAAGCGTCCACATATTGCCGATGAGGTGGCCCCAGCCGCCGTGCAAAAACATGTTGGTGAAAAACGGATAGTACTCCCACCACGCCAGCGGCCTGTGGGCGTGCGCAAACTCGGCGGGCACCAGCCCCCAGGTGCGCACGAACGGCTCGATCCCTTCCGGCCCCAGCGACAGCTCGTGCATGAATACCAGCACGTTGATGGCAATCAGCATCCAGTTGACCAACGGAAAGGAGCGGGAAGGGATCGTGTCCTGTATGGGAAACATCTTTGTGTCGTTTCGTTTTGCATAAAAAACCTTGCGCGAACCGCCGGGCGAAAGCGCCTGATGCGAAGTTACTGCTCTTTGGCCCGCATTTTTTCGCGATAGATGGCTTTGAGGATCTCGTTGCGGCGGCGCACCGAGGGCTTGACATACTCGCGGCGGCGGCGGATCTCCTGCATGATGCGCGCCTTCTGGAAGCGACGCTTGAAGCGCTTGAGCGCCTGGTCAATGCTTTCGTTCTTTCTCACTTCCACTTCAATCATAGGCCAAGTGTTTTTTCCGGTTCAACCATCAGTTTGAAGAAGCTCTTCGCCTTTGCGGCAAATACCAGAGCCCCACAAAGAAAACAATTATCAGGACAATCATCGGCAGTGCCGTGTTGTTGAGCGGATTGTGGAAACCCGCCACGGCTACCGACAACGCCACCACCAGGGCCGCCACTGCAGTTGCCAGCACGGCACTCTGTACGATGGCATAAAGCGGGTCGTCGTGGAAATTCATGTCGCAGTTTTTTTGTCTGTGTCTATGAAGTGCGCACTTCGCGCTCATCCTCAGCATGCTGCGTGCCATTTGCCGAAAGGCCGTCAAAATGACCGTGGGCCCGGCGGGGCGCCCGTACCAGATGGCAGGGCAGGCTGTCGGCTTGGCGGCGCAGCCCCCCGCGCTTCACCTCCTCGTAGTGCTTCAGGATGTGTTCCAGGCGGTCAATGGTGAAGTTGTATCCAATGTCGTAAATCTCTTCGATCTTGCTCGTCTCGAAAGTGCTGTAGCGGTACAGCGACTCCATGAGCAGCAGCTCGTCTACCCACGAAAACTTGGCCGCCGAGGCAGAGATGAGCACCAGGTCGTTGACGCGGTGCAACAGCCGCAGCGAGTTGCTGATGTCTTCGCGGCTCATCACCTTGACAGGCGACACATAGCTGCCGATGAGGAAGTCGCATTGCCGAAGGAGCGGCTCTACCGGGAAGTTGTTCATCACGCCGCCATCCACGTACCAATGCCCCTGGATTTCCACCGGCGTAAAAATCGGCGGAAAGGCCGCCGATGCCAGCAGCGGCTTGATGAGCTCGCCTTCGGAAAAGAGCACACAACGCGCGTTTTCGATGTCGGTAGCCGAAATGTAGAGCCGCTTTTTCAGTACCGAGAAATCGTCCTCGGGAAAAACGCCCTCGAACATCTCGCGATACAATTCGGCATCGAGCAGGCCGGGCTTGCTGCGCGAAAAATGCTGCCAGCGAAAGATGTTGGCGTTGTCCCTGAAAAAATCGAGGATCTCGCGGGGCTTGAGCCCGTGTGCATAAAGGGCGCCCACCAGCGCGCCGGCACTGGCACCCGAGATCAACTGCGGCTCGATGCCGGCTTCTTCGAGTGCTTGCAGCGCCCCGATGTGGGCCATGCCGCGCACGCCCCCGCCAGAGAGGGTGATTCCAACGTTGATGAAGTTCATTTTTTCAGAGCGCATTTCGGGGTTCAACAGGATTACACCACATCAGTCGGCACCGATGCGGAAGCAACGCTCGCCGAGCTTTTCGGGGTTCTGCACCTCGTACAGTCCCATGTCCAGCCGGCGCTCGAAGGCCCTGCGCGGCACTTCGACAATCGGGCCTTTCGGCAAAAGCTTCAGGCGCACTTTTTGCGGCAGCATCTGAACGATCCGGACTTTTTTGACCTTCATTATTTTCGGTTTTACAGGGTGAAACAGGGGTGATTATACTCAACGCAATTCGGTTCGGGAATTATTGACGATAGTCAATGGACGATAGACGATGGACATTTTTGATTGAGCAATCGAGGAACCGAGGATTGAGCGCACTGAATAAAGCCGAAAAAATTATTCAGTTACACCGAGCACCCACCGAGAATACACGGAGTTTCACAGAGTTACAAAAACTGCGCGCAAACTGCGTCTTCTGCGACTGAAAGCTGCGGTTTCCGGCTGAGGAACCGAAAAACCGAGCATTTGACAAAAAGCTGATAGTCAATAAGAAAAACTTTAAACCTTAAACCCTGAACTCTAAACCCTGAACAATACACCCTCAACCATTGCAACAGGATTTCCCAAACCACTTTGATTTGAGTATACTTAGCTGATCAAGGGGTTCGGATATTACAAAAAATGCGAGAAACGACCAAGACCAAAAGCAATCGCCCCCTTTGATTTTCGTCAGCCTGCACCTGTACTGCTCGCATCCACGCGGTTAGTGGAATCGGTGGAATCGGCCCACCCGCACTCCTCTCGCCTCAATATCCATCGTCAAAAATTCCCGGACAGGCAGAAGACGCACCGCCGTGTCAGACGCACTGCCGTGCGCCGCTACACCACCGTCAGGCGCACTGCCGTGCGCCGCTACCTTCATCCCTCCGTCACTCATTCACTCCATCACTCCATCTCTCCTCTCTCCATCACTCCTCACTCAGTCGGTCACTCCGTCGCTCGGAACGAGCCGTACCATGACGAGTGCTACGAAACGGTCTGCTGGGCTCCCAGCAGCTCCTCTATTTCCTTTCGGTTGAGCACCTCCTGTTCGAGCAGCTTTTGGGCCATGGCTTCGAGCAGGTCGTACTTTTCCGCAAGGAGGGCCTTGGCCTCGTCGTATGCCGTCTGGACGATGCGCTGCACCTCCTCGTCGATGCGCTCTTCGAGTTTTTCGGAACGGCGCTCGCGGGTCGCTTCCTGCCCCAGGAAGCCGGGGCTCTGGCTGGCCAGGTTGAGGTTGGGCAGGCGCTCGCTCATGCCATAGACGGTGACCATGTCGCGCGCCAGCTTGTTGACGCGCTCCAGGTCGTTGCTGGCGCCGGTGCTGATCTCGCCGAAGACGACCTCTTCGGCGGCCCGCCCGCCCAGCAGGCCCTTGATCTTGCCCATCAGCTCGGTGCGCGTGAGCAGGTAGCGATCTTCGAGGGGCATCTGGAGGGTGTAGCCCAGTGCGCCGATGCCGCGCGGCACGATGCTCACCTTCTGCACTTCCTCGGCGCCGGGGGTGAAGTAGCCCACGATGGCGTGGCCGCTCTCGTGGTAGGCCACGATGCGGCGTTCCTGCTCGTTGATGAGCTTGTTTTTCTTTTCGAGGCCCGCGATGACGCGCTCGATGGCCTGCTCGAAGTCGCTCATCATGACGGCATCGTGACCGTTGCGCACGGCCAGCAGGGCCGCCTCATTGCAGACGTTGGCGATCTCGGCGCCGGCAAAGCCGGGCGTCTGTGCGGCGAGGCGATGCAGGTCCACGTCGTGGCCGAGCTTGAGATGGCGCGTGTGGACGCGGAAGATGGCCTCGCGCCCCCGCAGGTCGGGCCGGTCGACGAGGATCTGGCGGTCGAAGCGGCCGGGGCGCAGCAGGGCCGGGTCGAGCACCTCGGGCCGGTTGGTCGCGCCGATGATGAGCACGCCCGAGCTGGAGTCGAAGCCGTCCATCTCGACGAGCAACTGGTTGAGCGTGTTCTCGCGCTCGTCGTAGCCGCCACCCGTCACCACGCCGGTGCCCCGCTTCTTGCCGATGGCGTCGATTTCGTCGATGAACACGATGCAAGGCGCATGTGCCTTGGCCTGCTGAAAAAGGTCGCGCACGCGCGCAGCACCCACACCCACGAACATCTCCATGAAGTCCGAGCCGCTCAGGTGGAAGAAAGGCACGCCTGCCTCGCCGGCGATGGCGCGCGCCAGCAGCGTCTTGCCCGTACCGGGCGGGCCGACGAGCAAGACGCCCTTGGGCATCTTGCCGCCCAGACGCGCGTACTTCTTCGGGTTTTTGAGAAAATCTACCAGCTCTTTCACCTCTTCGACGGCCTCGTCGATGCCGGCCACGTCCTTGAAGGTGACCTGCTTGTCAGGCGCTTCGGCGTAAATGCGTGCTTTGTTTCGGCCAAACTGCATGGCCGCCGACGGGCCGCCCATGCTGCCCAGCCTCCGGATCAGGAAGGCCCACAGCAACACGAAAAAGAGGATGGGCAAGATCCAGTTCAGGAAGAAGTCGCGCAGGAAATTGTCCTCGATACGCCCGCTGTATTCCACTCCGGCTTTTTCGAGCAGGGGCAACAACTCGGGATCGTCCATGTCGGGCAAGCGGTTGACGAAGAACTGGCGCTGCATCTGCCGCTCGATTTCTTCGAGGCGCAGTCGCCAGGGCGCCACCGGTCCGGTGCTGACATGGCTGTCGGTGGTGTCGGCACTTGCCGTAGTGTCGCGAAACAGGCCGACGATCTGCCGCTCGAGGATGACCACCTCCTCCACCTTGCCGTCGGCTACCGCCTCCTTGAAGTCGCGATACGACAGCTCCGTACGGGCAGCATACCGATTGTCAAGAAACATCCACTGAATGCTCAAGATGAGCACGAAGATGATCAGGTAGTACCAGAGCGTCCAGTTGCGTTGCTGTGGGTTCATGATCCGGCGGTTTCGGGATAAACAATCGGATGCAGGAAAATATACCCACATCACAACGGTTCGGAAAATCTGAGGGTGCGGGTCAAGCATTTTTTTCGATGGTCAAACCGGTCAAATCGGCTGAACCGGCACACCTGCACTCCTTCGCTCCATCTCTCCGTCACACACTCTCTCCGTCACTCTCTCACTCCGTCGCTCTCTCACCCCTCACCATGGTCAGGCATCAAAGTCCGAACCGGCGCATCAGTGCGCTGCGCATCTTGGCGCGCACTTCGCGCAGGGCCTTCTCGACCTTCTGCTCGTCGGTGCGTTTGACCCGGGCGATCTCGGCGGGGGTCAAGCCTTCCTGCACTGCGAGGTCGAAGATGGTGCGCTGGAAGGGTGGCAGTTGGGTCAACACGGCCAGGATGACCTCGTTGGCTTCTTCGCGGGTCAGCTCGTCGTTGAGGCGGTCCAGGATATCGGCATCGGCTTCCGGATCGAAGATGTCTTCGAGACGATAGTAGCGGTCGCCCTGGATGCCCGCCAACATCTCGGCCTGCTCGCCGTGGAAATGCTCCTGGATTTCACGCAGCTTCTCGGCGCCGAGGGTGTCCAGGTCGGCTTTTTCCATGCCTTGCGGCTCGCGCAACGTCTTGTCGAGCAGCTCGTCGGCCATCTGGAAGGCCCACAGGTCGAATTGCTCGCTGTTGGCCGGTGCTTCTTCGATCTGGTCGTAAATGGCGCGGTGGAGCTGCTGTTCCAGTTCGGCCAGTTGCACCTGGCCCTTTTCGATATGGTGGCTCGCCTCGGCCATCTGCAGGCGGCGTTCCATGTACTCGCCTACGTTGGGAATGGTCTTGCGCAGCAGGTCGCCAAAGGCCTGCTCGTCGCCCTCCATTTTGTACATGCGCAGGAAGCCCGTAGCGCTGCGCGCAAAATCTTTCTGCCGGTTCTTGCGCTTGTACAGGTAGTCCTTGCGCTCTTTTTCGAGCGCATGCTTGAGGGCTTTTTCAAATTTTTTGAAGGTTGCTTGCAGGGCTTTTACGGCATCCTTGTCTTTCTCACTGGCATACACCGTACCCGACTTCAGGTCGAGCGTATAGGCCGCACGCAGCCAGATGCCGCCGGCTTCGTTCAGACGCACCTCCAGCACCGGCTTTTTGCCGTATTTCTTGAAAAACTTTTCGATTTTCTTCGCGTGTTGTTGCACTACTTTTTCCACCTGTTCCTTTTTCACCTCAGTTGCATTGATGTGCAGTTGTACTTCCATGTCGTTGTCTTTTTTTTGTCAAAAAAATACCCGGCACTTCGGGCGTGCCCTCCATGCCGGGCCGTACAAAGTCAATTACCTCTTCCTTATTGCTGGCCGATAATGCGCTCCTTGAATTTGCGCAATACGTCGAGCAGCGTATCCATCTGGCTGCCCACATCCTGATCGCTTTCTACACCGCGACGGATTTCCTTGATGGCCTTGGCCAGGTTGGCGAACTCCTTGTCGCGACGGCCATAGCCCATCTCTTCAGCCAACACGAGCTGGTACTGAGCGTTTTCGAGCAGCAGCAATATCGTACTTTTGGCGTCTTCCTGCCCCAGCAGCGACTGGGCCTGTTCGAGCAGGACTTCGGCGCGCAGGATCGGCAGCGGCACGATGATTTCCTTCACTACCAGCGCCTTGAGCGCCTCGCCGATGGTCACGGCAGCCAGGTCGAAGTCGCCTTCTTCCACGTAGCGGGCTGCCAGGCGCATGGCATCGGGATAGATGCCCAGCGGGATCTTGGTGATGGTGATGACCACCTCGTTGGCCATGCCTTCGAGCAGTTGGCGAGCTGCCTGGTACTGGTCTTCCTTGATGGCTTCTTTCACGGCCTTTTTCAGCTTCTTGACGCCTTCCAGGTCGGTGATCAGCTCAACCTGACGGGCATCCACGCTGACAGGCACTTCGACCAGCTCGGGATCGCGCGCCAGCAACACCTCCAGCTTGCCGATCACGCTTTCGAGCTGCCTGAGCGCCTCTTCCTTGTCCTCTTTGGCGATGGCTTCGAGCGCTTTGCGCGTATCGGCAATGGCGGCCATGGCCTCATCGACCAGCTCGCTTTTTTCGGCTGCAACTTCCTTGCGGCTCAGCTCGGCCACGCGGCTGCGCAGCGTATCGCGCGACATGCCCAGCGAGTCGGGCAGTTGCATGCGCACTTTTTCAATGTGCATGTCCACCTGGCTGTCGGCTTGCTGGCTACAGGCCGTCATGCTCCATACCAGTGCAATGGCCAGTATGCTCGCAACCGCTTCCTTCCGGAAATGCAGATTTTTCACTCTCATGATTACCGAGTTTTTTCAAAAAAAACAATTAAAATTCAAATTTTTATACTCGCATCAAAGCGGTTCGGGAAATTCTGTTGTAGTGGTTGAAGGGTAGGGCTTAGAGTTTACAACTCTGTGAAAATCAGCGCATGCTCAGTAGCGCTCTGTGTAACTGGATGATCTTTTCAGCCGCAAAAAGACGAAGCGCTGACGCCCTTTGTGCAGTAGCTCACTCTCTCACTCCCTCTCTCTTCTCTCCATCCCAGAAAATCGTCTATCGTCCATTGACCATAGACCATAGACCATAGACCATCGTCAAAAATTCCCGAACCGGATTGCGTTGGGTATACACAAAGGGATATCTCTTCTCCCTTTCGGGAAAAACCTCGTGTGGTCCCGCCACGGGCGGGCATTTCAATCCATGGTCAAAAACTTTCCCCTCACGCGCCTTCAACCGTCAGCAGGCGAGAAGGGGCCGGTCGGTACTGCACGCCGCTGACCTCTGCGGCAAAGCCCTTGTGCCCCGACAGATCTTCGAGCAGGAAAAGGTGCCCGCGCAGTTTGGCGTTGTCTTCGCCAAAGACGAAGTAGCCGATGCACTCGACCAGGTCGGGCGACAGCTTCTTGCGCCGCTCCAGGTCGAGCCAACCGTCGCGGCGGGCCAGCCATTCGGTGGCATAGCCCTGTTTGCGGGCTTCCTTGAGGGCCTGGGGCAGCGAACGAAAACGGGTCAGCGGCTTCATGAGCGTGTGGTTTGGCTTGTGCGTTCGGGCACGATGCGCCACTTGAGCAGTGCTTCTCTGACGCGCCGGCGCACCGAGGCGATGATATTTTCCACCTCTGCCACTTCGAGCTGCTTGACCTGTGCGACCTCTTCCACCGTCAGGCCCTGCAACACGTGCAGGTCGAAGATGGAACGATCGCGCATGGGCAGGCGCGCCAGCGCCATCTTGATGCGGCGCCGCACCTTGCGATCAACGGGAATGTTTTCTTCGACGGCTTCTTCTTCGATCTTCTTGATCAGCTCTTCTTCTTCGGCATCTACCAGCTCGAAGTCGTCGGTATTGTACTCATCGAGGTGGTACGAGATGTCGTCGAGCTCTTCGATGAGTACCAGGTCGCCGTCGGCGTCGGCCGAGAAGTGCTCTTCCATTTCTTTCATCTCGCGCGCCGTCCATTCTTCGATGCTGACGGCGTGCAGTTCCTTTTCCTTCTCGGCTTCCTTGAGGGTTTCGTCGAGCACTTCCTCGGCCAGGCGGTAGATCCACACCTTGAAGTTCTGCTCTGTCAGCGGCTCTTCGCCGTAGCGGTCCCACGCACGGATCCAGACTTCATCGGCCAGGTCTTCGGCACGGAACATGCCTCCGGGCACCAGCCCGGCCGCTTCGGCCATGCGGAGCCGCCGGCGCACGTAGGCCGTGACCTCGGGCAGGAAACGCGAGAGCAGGTGCACGAAAGCCTCGCGTTCGCCTTCTTTCTTGTAGGCATCGAGATCGGAAGTGACGGCCATCAGCGATTCGAGCTTGCGCTGCCAGCGCCGGCGCAGGGCTTCCTGCCGCTCGTCGGCGCGGTGTTTGCGCACCAGCCGCACGAACTTGTCTTCGAGCAGCTCGGCGGCCTTGCCCACCTCGTCGGCTTTTTCGGAAGCGTAGATGACCTGCCCGTTCTTCATATTGAGTGCGTAGGCCACGCGCCACTGGTTGCGACCTGTCTTCGACACGTGCACCTCCAGATGCAGGGGCTTGCTGTAGCCCTTGAGTACCCGCTCGAGCTTTTTGGCGAAAGCCACGACCTGTTGCTCGAGTTTGCGGGCCGTTGCATCATCGAGTGTACGCCTGTGCAGGATTTTTACTTTCATAATGCTTTTCCTTTGTGCACCCATCCTTCATCAACAGCAATGCCACCTGGGGAAAAGTGACCAACTTGCAGCATCCGTCAAAGCATAACAGACAATCAGGCAGCAATATAGGGCATGAAAGGTCAGTTTGGCAGTACGAACCCGGCCGGCCCCCTATCTTCGCCTTCGAAAAAGCAGAGCCATGATCCTGTCGGACAAGAAAATCCTCGAAGCCATCGAGCGCGGCGACATCGTCATCGAACCCTTCCGGCGCGAATGTCTGGGCACCAACTCCTACGACGTGCACCTGGGCAAGTGGCTGGCCTGGTACAAGGACCACATCCTCGACGCCCGCAAACACAACCCCATCGAGTACATCGAAATACCGCCTGAGGGCTTCGTGCTACATCCCAACACGCTTTACCTCGGCGTGACGGAAGAGTACACCGAGACGCACAATTGCGTACCCTTCCTCGAAGGCAAGAGCAGCGTCGGGCGCCTGGGCATCGACATTCACGCCACGGCCGGCAAGGGCGACGTGGGCTTCTGCAACACCTGGACGCTCGAGATCTCGTGCACCCACCCGGTACGCGTCTATGCCGGCATGCCTATCGGGCAGCTCATCTACTTCCGCGTCGATGGCGAAATTGAAACCTACTACAACCGGAAAAAGGACGCCAAGTACAACCAGCGCACCGACAAGCCCGTCGAGAGCATGATGTGGAAAAACAAGTTCTGACCCCAACCCCATGACCAAAACCAACGCCATGCGCCTGCTCGAGCAACACGGCATCGCCTTCGAAGCCGTGCCCTACCGCTACGACGAGTCCGACCTGTCGGTGCAGCGGATCGCCGCCCTCAACGGGCTGCCCGAAGAGCGGATTTTCAAGACCCTCGTAACCAAAGGCGACCGCAGCGGCCCCCTCGTGGCCGTGATTCCCGGGCACGCCACCCTCTCGTTCAAGCTTTTGGCCCGGGCCAGTGGCAACAGGAAAGTGCGCATGGCTCATCCCGATGAGCTGCCCTCTCTGACGGGCTACGTGCGCGGCGGATGCAGCCCTGTGGGCATACGGCGAGCCTTGCCCGTGTTCGTAGATGCCGCCGCAATGGCCCATCCCACAATCTACATCAATGGCGGCAAAAAGGGACTGCTGCTGCACCTCAACCCCAACGACCTCATCCAACTGACCGGCGCCACCGTCGTGCCCATTGTTTCGCCGAGCCCAAAAAGCACCCATGAATAGCAAGTGGAAGCTCTGGCTGGGCCGTGCCCTGGCCCTGTTCATCGTCCTGAGCGGCGGCCTGTGGCTCATGGCAGCACCCGAAGCACAGTCGCTCAACCGCCTGGAGGTGCTGATGCTCGTATTCCTCGGCACCGGCATCCTGTTTCTGTTTTTCTTGCGGGTGCGTTGGACCATATTTTTCCTCATTGGCAGCGCGCTGATCGCCCTCGTCCTCAAATCCGGCCTGCGCTACCGGCTGATCCCCGCCGAAGCACGCCCCCTCAAAGTGCTCTCGGTGCACTACCTCGACTACAGCCGCCGCACCACTGCACTGTGGCAGCGCGAACTGATCCATGCCGAAGGCGAGCTGGCCTGGGTGCGCCTGCCCGACACCATCGACTGCGCCGAGGAAACGCAATCGCTGTTCTATGGATGGCAGCAGGTGTGGTGCGAAGGTTCGCGCCCCCCACGCGCCCTGCTGAGCCGGCTGCCCCTGCACACGGAGGTGGCACCGCTGCCGCCCGGCTTTCGCCAAAAAACCTGGCGCCTCGACGACGAGGCCGAGCTCACCCTGCTGACCGGAGCCTGGCAACCCGACATGCCCCATTCGAGCCTGGAAGCAGCGCTCGCCCAACTGCGCCGGCAGAAAGGCCCCGCCGTGTTGCTGCTCTGGATCGAGTGGAACCCACTGATTCAGCGGCTGCGCCAGATAAGCAACACCTGGCACCTGCATATCTGCCAGGTAGCCCAACCGCCCTTCCAGCCCTCGCTCAGACAATGGCTCGAGGTGAACCGGCAGCCCACCATGGCTGTCGTGCACAACGACTACGTGTGCTGCCGGCATTATCGGCTGTTCGACGTCGAGGGCCGGCACAGCATGGCGCGCCTCGAAATTTACGACTCACCCCAAACGCATTGCCATGAAAAAGCGCATTGACAGCTTTGGCTTTGCCTTTCGCGGCATTGGCGAGCTGATACGCACCCAGCCCAATGCGCGCATCCACCTCGCGGCCACCGTCGCCGTGCTCGCTGTCGGCTGGTACGTCGAGCTGTCGCGTGGCGAATGGCTGGCCGTAATCCTGGCCATGGGCGGCGTATGGGCCGCCGAAGCGTTCAACACCGCGCTCGAAGCGCTGACCGACCTGGCTTCGCCCGAGTACCACGAGCTGGCCCGACGCACCAAAGACGTGGCCGCAGGCGGCGTCTTGCTGATGGCGCTCGCTGCTGCTGCCGTCGGTCTGGTGGTCTTTTTGCCCCGTTTGTCGAGCTTTTTTTCCTGAAAGAAAAAAGGGCGATCGCACCCAATAAGGGGAAGGGGCATTGCATTATTTGCCTGACCCCCTTCATCTTACAGGCACCTGACAAACCCGCCCTGCCCCACTTTTTCGACCGTTTACTGAGGCCCCTGTAAAAAAAACCAAATCTCACGCAAAACCTGTTCCGAGTCTTCGGAAACCTGTTCCGAGTCTTCGGAAACCTGTTCCGCCCAGCGGAAAACTTGTTCCGACTCGTCGGAAGCCTGTCCCGAGTATCGGGAGCTTGCCCCCGGCGAGCCGGAGCTTGTTCCGACTTGTCGGAAAGCTTGTCCCGGTAAACTGGGGCAGGCTCCGACACAAGTCGGGAGCCCGTCCCGACTCAAGTCGGGAAC
>WFYJ01000149.1 GCA_015490175.1 Saprospiraceae bacterium
TCGGGAACGCAACGATTCGCAATGTATTTTTTGTTTTAATTCAGTTTGTTATTTATGATGTCACGCGTCATCCCGACAAGTCGGGATTGTCACTGCTTGCTCCCGGCAAGCCGGGACAGGCTCCGACTTTCGGGGCCGTCACGGACTTTTTTCAGTAGGCTCAGTATTCAAATTCCCGAGTCATGCTTGTCGCCACGATGGACACCGCGCTTGGCCCCATGCAGGCCGACCTTTCGCGTCCCATTGATATTGCCCTTGCCGTGCGCGAAGGCACCGATACGGTCAACTGCTTCCAGGCGCTGCCCTTCGAGCAGGAGCCCATCGTGGCGGGCGACTTCGTGGGCGACGTGGCGCAGGGCGGTCCCGTCAATTTCCGCAGGGCCCACCTCACGCCCCACGGCAATGGCACCCATACCGAGTGCGTGGGCCACATCTCGCCTTCCTTTGAGCGGGTGCACGACCTCTGGGATCGCTACCACTTCACGGCCCAGCTCGTCACGCTCTGGCCACAGCGCCGCCCCGATGGCGAGCGCGTGCTCAGGCGCGCGCAGATAGAAGAGGTGTTCGACAGCGACTTCAGGCCCGAAGCCTTCGTGCTGCGCACCATGCCCAATGGCGATTTCAAGCGGCACACCAACTGGTCGGGCACCAATCCGCCCTGGCTCGAGCACGAGGCCGCCGCCTTCCTCGCCGAACGGAACGTGCAGCACCTGCTGCTCGACCTGCCCTCGGTGGATCGCGAGGAGGACGGCGGCAAGCTGCTGGCCCACCGCGCCTTCTGGCGGTATCCCGAAGCAACGCGCCATCGGGCCACCATCACCGAGCTGATCTACGTGCCCGAGGCCGTGCCCGACGGGCGCTACCTGCTCGAACTGCAGGTGCCTCCCATCGCGCTCGATGCCGTGCCGTCGCGGCCCGTGCTGTACCCCCTGCAGCAGGGTTGAGCACGTCGCGACGCACTCCGTAGCAGTTTCCCCGCCGACTCCGGCGGGTGTGCCGCGAGTCTGTTTTTGCCTTTCGGCAAATGGCGCCCGATGGAACATGCCGCACAGAGCGGGCGAAATCGCATCCCGGGGCTACCTTTGGCGCAAGCCAAAAATGAAACCGCCATGCACGACTGCCCAGCTGAAGCGTTCAGCCGCATCCTCCGTCGCCGTCGCGCCATCTATCCGGCGCAATACGATTCCGACCGTCCGATACCGGCAGAGCTCGTCACCGAGCTGCTCGAAGACGCCAACCAGGCGCCCACCCATCGCCATACCGAACCCTGGCGGTTCGTCGTGTTTCACGGCCCTGCGTCGCGCCGGCGGCTGGGGGAGTGGCTGGCCGAGTGGTATCGCACGCATACGTCAGCAGACGCCTTTTCGGAGAAGAAGTATGAAAAGACGCTGCGCAAGCCTCTGTTGTCGGGTTGCGTGCTGGCCATCGCCATGCAGCGCGACCCGCAAGCGCGCGTGCCCGAATGGGAGGAGCTGGCGGCGGTGGCCTGTGCCGTGGAAAACCTCTGGCTCTCGGCTACTGCGCGCGGCTTGGGCGGCTACTGGAGCACGCCCCCTTCCATTCACGACCTTGCGGCCTGGCTGCAACTGCCCGAGGGACAGCGCTGCGTAGGGCTGTTTTACCTGGGCTGGCCTCGCGAGGGTATGTGGCCCGAAGGCAAGCGCAGTCCCGTCGAGGAGAAAGTAACCTGGTTCGAGGAGTAGTGGCAGCGCTTTTGCCGGAATGACCGTGAAAGTGGCGGGAAGAAGTGAATGTATTGCGAATATTCGCTAATCGAACTGTTTTTTGCCTGTTGATTCCGGTTTTGGTGGTTATTGAAAATTTTGTTTCGGAATCAGCCTTTCTAATTGGCTTGATTACGCTATGTTTGCTTTTGCCGGTGACCAGTATCTGCCGGTATTTCTTTCCAACCTCACCAGCAACGACACCAATGAGCCAGGCTCTGGCTGCTTGGCAGTAGCACGCTGACCACTCTGGTGGGTCGGCGGCGCGAGGATCCCGTCCAGATCATATCCATCCATGCTCACCGACGAGTTGCAGGGCCTGACGGCCCTTAGCGACCAGCAGATCCGTTTTTTCAAAACAAAATACGACAACCATGAGTGTACAATTACCCGATTCTGTACGCGCGATCAGGCACCTCTTGCTGGCAGCTCTGTTGCTGGTGAGTACGGGTGGCTTGCTCGCCCAGCGCCAGGTGACGGGCACCGTCACGGACGAAAACGGCGAGCCGCTGATCGGGGCCACCATCCTGGTGAAGGGCACCGATCGCGGTACCGTGACCGACCTCGACGGCAAATTCACTATCGAGGCCAACGAGGGCGACGTGCTGGTCGTCTCCTACACCGGCTATCAGAGCCAGGAAGTGACGGTGGGCGCCGACAACGTCCTCAACATCACGCTGGCCGAGGGGATTACCTTCGACGAGGTGGTCGTGACGGGCTACACCTCCCAGAGCCGGCGCAACATCTCCGGCGCCGTGACCTCGGTCGATGCCGAGGAGATTGCACAGATACCTGCCGACAACGTGGCCGAAGCCTTGCAGGGCAAAGCTGCCGGCGTCACGGTGCGCATGTCGGGTGCGCCCGGCGGCGGCGTGTCGCTGCGCGTGCGCGGCTTCTCCACGATCAACAGCAACGAGCCGCTCTACATCATTGACGGCATCCCTACGGGGCCGCGCGCCGTGCAAGACCTCAACCCCAACGACATCGAGTCGATCCAGGTGCTGAAGGACGCCTCTGCGGCTTCGATCTACGGGGCGCGCGCCTCCAACGGCGTGGTCATCATCACGACCAAGAAAGGCTCTGTGGTGGGCGAGCCCACCCTCAGCGTGGACATGTACTACGGCATCCAGCAGCCGGGCAACTTGCCCCAGATGCTCAGCCCGCAGGATCTGGCCAACGTGCTGTGGGAAGCCCAGAAAAACGCAGGGCTGCAGCCCACGCATCCGCAATACGGTTCGGGGCCGACGCCCGTGCTGCCCAACTACATCATCCCGGCCGGCGCCGAGACGGCCGACGAGTCGGCCTACGACTACGAGACCAATCCCATCACGCGGGCCAACAAGGAGGGCACCAACTGGCTCGACGAGATTTTCGATCCGGCCCCGGAGCGCCGCGTCAATATCGCTGCCTCGGGTGGTTCGGAGAAAGGGCAGTACTATCTCTCTGCCGGCTGGTATCGGCAGGATGGCGTCGTCATCCATACCAATTACGAGCGCTTCAACCTGCGGGCCAACACCCTGTTCCGCATCAAGGATCGGGTGCGCGTAGGCGAAAACATGCTGGCTTCCTACAGCGAGCAGGTCAGCATCCCCGGCGGCATTCAGGGTACGGGCAACGCCATCACCATGGCCATGCGCATGCCTACCATCATCCCCGTGTATGACGTGGGCGGCAACTTCGCCGGCACGCGGGCTGCAGGCATGAACAACCCGCGCAACCCCGTGGCCATGCTCGTGCGCAACAAGGACAACGTGGCCAAGGGCTTGCGCCTGCTGACCAACGTCTTCGCCGAGGTGGACCTGGCCGAAGGCCTGACGGCCAAAACGA
>WFYJ01000150.1 GCA_015490175.1 Saprospiraceae bacterium
CGGGTGGGCCGCCGCCCCGTCGAGCGCGATACGCTCTACAACGTGATCAAGGACTACACCGACCACGTGTTCGACTCGGACAAGGAATTCAGAGGGTACGTGTCGTTGCCGGTAGTGGATAATTGATGATGAAGCGACGGAGTGAGTGAGTGAGTGAGTGAGTGAGTGATGGAGTGATGGAGTGATGGAGTGATGGAGTGAGGAGAGAAGAGTGAGGAGTGAGGAGTGTACCGATTCAACCGATTCAACCGATTTAACCGATTTAACCGATTTAACCGATTTGACCAATTTGACCGATTGGTGGTCAACCGGGAAAACGCTCAACGCTACACCCTCAACGCTCAACTCCTTTGCAGTGGACACCGCATTTCAACGACCCCTGAACCCCGCAGGCTCAGACAACACCACACGTGAATGGACCAGATACGCGTTACTGCCGTAAGCTACCTGAACACCAAGCCGTTTTTGTACGGGTTGTTGCACTCGGGAATGGAAGAAGAGATGTCGCTGACGCTGGACGTGCCCAGCGAATGCGCGCGCAAGCTCATCGCGGGCGAGGCTGACCTTGCCCTGATGCCCGTGGCGGCCATCCCGCAGGTGCCCCGACCGCAGATCGTTTCGGACTACTGTATCGGCGCCGAAGACGAGGTGCGCACGGTCTGCCTGTTTGCCGAAAGGCCCATCGAAGAATTGACCCATCTGTATCTCGACTACCAGTCGCGCACGTCGGTGGCGCTGGTACAACTGCTGTTGCGCCATTACTGGCAAAAAGAGCTGATTCTGTTGCAGGGCACGCCCGGCTTCGAACGAAAGATCGGCGGCACCACCGGTGCGCTGGTCATCGGCGACCGCACCATTCGCCTCGAAAAGGAAATGCCGTTCATGTACGATCTGGCCAAAGCATGGAAAGAGTGGACGGACCTGCCTTTCGTCTTTGCCGCCTGGGTGGCCAACAAGCCCTTGCCCGACGAATGGCTCGCCCGCTTCAACGCCGCCCTGGCCCTGGGCATAGAAAGCGTGCCCAAGCTCAGCCTGCTGCTGCAGCCACCTGCCCCCTGGTTCGACCTGCAGGAATACTTCACCAGGTATATCCGTTACGATCTGAACGAGGCACGTCGGCAAGGGCTGGACAAGTTTCTGGCCCTGGTGCGGGCCGAAGCACTGGTGCCGTGTTAGAGGCACGGCGTGCGGCTGATGCACGGCCCGTTGAGACCGCTCTCGATTCCTCATTCACGTCAAAAGGGCCATCTCAAACATCGCCGCGACCTGTCCCGATTTTTTTGGGGAAGCGGCGTCTCAACAGGCCTGCCTGGCAGGCATATCAACCTCCGCGTAGCGGTCTCAACCGCTATCCATCCCCCGATTCTTCATTCTTGAGCAGGTCCTGCCTCCCTATTTCTCCCCTTGCGGCAGTTGCAGCGTCCCCTCATACCTTTCGGGTGGCTGCGCTTCGGTGCGCGTAATTTGCGGTACGCTCCTGAACGCTACGCGCAGCTTGTAGCCGTCGAGCGCGACGAGCAGCGGCCCCAGCATGGCATCGAGCAGCTCGCGGGCTTTCTCTTTGGCACGCTCATAGACGTGGTCTTCGCGCACCGCTTCTTCGCGAAATGCCTCGCGCAGCAGTTCGAAATTTTCGTTGAAATCGGCACTCCGGATTTCGCGCAGCCATCCGATGTCGAGCTCGTCGATGCGCGGGTACACCTCGTGACTGAGGATTTCGGGCTCGGGCAGGGTGACGACCACCTCTTTCGTGGCGGGCACCACGCGCAGATCGAAATACTTGTCGAGGCGGAAGCCCACCTTGAGCACACTCATGGCCGAGACCTGCACTTCCGTTTCCGAAATGGCGAAGCCAAACAGGCGCGTCTGCATCTGCTTGCTGAGCCCTTTGCGGTCGCGCACCTCGACGGTAGCCAGCTCGGCGATGGTGCGCGTCACCTTCTCTTTCAGCATGCCTTTGCTGCGCGAAAAGTCCTGGATGCGGGCGCGCTCCTGCAGTCGCTTGATCATGGGCACAAGCGCTTCCGACAGGCCAACGCCGCAGGGCGAATCGGCCTTGAGTCCTTTGATCCAGACCAGGCCGCGCTCGTCGGGAAAGACACGCGCGATGACGGCATTGATCACGGTACACGAATAGCGGGCAGTGACCTCGTAAAAGCGCTCTACGGCCTTGGTGGCCAGGGTCTGGTACCAGGCTTCGTAATCGGCGGCAGCCGTGTCGCGCAGTCGCGTATAGTCTTCAAAGATCAGCTTGCTCACCCATTCATGCTGGTCGGCATAGGCCTGCTGCATGGCCGCACGCAGGCTGTCGGGCACACCCAGACGATTGGCCAGGTGGTCGAGCATGGCCGTGTGGAGTTGCCAGACGAGCTGTTTGAACTCGCGGTGGTAGCGGAAGGGATGCTCCAGCACGGGAATGGCCAGCTCTTCGTCAATCTTGCCTTCGAACTGACTGGGCCGGAAAGTGAGCTGCACTTCTTCGGGCACATGCGTATAGTCGGCCACCTGCGTCTGGTAATACTGATAGCCGATGATCCCCACCACGCTGACGAGCGTGACCGCCAGCAGGATGCGGACGAAGCTTCCGGAACGGGCAGGCGGATATTTCTGTGCCATAAGCGATTTATTGCGCCCGGAAGGGCCTCAAAAAAAGGGCCATACCGACGATGCCCGGATGATGAGACGAAGCACAGGGCCCAAAGGATACGCCAGGGGAAGGGCAATCAGGCGTCGATGTTGTATTGCTTGATCTTGCGGTAGAGCGTCCTTTCGGAAATGCCGAGCTCACGCGCGGCATCCTTGCGGCGGCCGTTGTGCTTCTTCAGCGCCTTCTTGATGTACTCCTTTTCCATTTCTTCGAGCGAAAGGCTTTCCTCGACCACCTCGGCCTCCGCCTCCTTCGGATCACCGTGCAGGATGACCGGCTTGTAGGCGGCCGGCTCTTCTTTTTCGTGTACGCGCGCCGGCAACAGGTTGCCGTAGTCGGCCACCTGCACACCCGGGCGGGCGCTACTACCCCACTCGCTTTCGGGCACTACGGCCGGCAAGGAGGTGCCATCGGGCATGTCCAGGCCGTTTTTGTGCACCAGTTCGACCACGAGCGACTTGAGGGCGTTGAGGTCGCGCTTCATCTCGAAAAGCAGCTTGTACAGGATTTCGCGCTCGCTCATGTCGAAACGGCTGTCGCCCTCGCGTTCGGGCACAGCCAGGCTGAAGGATTCCGGCTGCCCCATGTCGGGCACCACGCGCAACAGGTCCTCGGGCGTGATGTCTCTTTTTTCCGAAAGGACGGAGAGGCGCTCCACCACGTTCTTCAGCTCGCGGATGTTGCCCGGCCAACGGTACTGAAGCATCAAATCGAGCGCCTCGGGCGTAAAGCGGATGGGTTCGGTGCGATACCTTTCGGCAAACTCCACGGCAAACTTGCGCGCCAGGATGGGAATGTCTTCGGGGCGCTCGCGCAGGGCCGGCAGCCGGATGGGCACCGTGGCCAGGCGATAGTACAGGTCTTCGCGGAACTTGCCCTTTTTCACCTGCTCGAGCAGATCCTTGTTGGTGGCGGCAATGACGCGCACATCGGTCTTGAGCACTTTCGACGAGCCCACCCGCATGAATTCGCCGTATTCGAGCACGCGCAGCAGGTAAGCCTGCGTATCGAGCGGCATCTCGCCAATCTCGTCGAGGAAGATCGTTCCCCCGTTACACGTCTCGAAATAGCCTTTCCGGTCAGAGGTGGCGCCGGTAAAGGCGCCCTTCTCATGGCCAAACAGCTCTGAGTTGATGGTGCCTTCAGGGATGGCCCCGCAGTTGACGGCAATGAACTCGTTGTGCTTGCGCGGGCTGAGCGAATGGATCACCTTGGAAAAGACTTCCTTCCCCACCCCGCTTTCGCCCTGGAGCAATACCGTCAGATCGGTAGGTGCCACGCGCACGGCCGTGCTCAGGGCGCGGTCGAGCAGCTCGGAGGTGCCAATGATGTTGAATCGGCGTTTGATTGCTTGCAGTTCTCTGTTCATCAGCCAGCGGGTGAATGAATCATTGCATTTGTGTATCCGACAACCGTTGCCCGAAAGGCTCAGCACCCCCCATCAGCACCCTCTACGATGTGGCCGAGCAAGGTGGCACTGGTCACCTCGTCCACCTGCACCCGGACGTAGTCGCCGGGCCCGAGGCCTTCCTGCTTGGGAAAGACGATCATCTTGTTTTGCGAGTTGCGCCCTTTGAAGTGGGCCGCACTGCGCTTCGAATCGCCTTCGATGAGGACTTTGAACGTCTTGCCCACATCGGCCAGGTTGTGTTCGAGCGACTTGCGCGTCTGCAGTTCGATGATCTCCTGCAAGCGGCGTTTTTTGACCTCGAGCGGCACGTCGTCTTTCAGCTTGCGCGCCGCCAGGGTGCCCGGGCGCTCCGAGTAATAAAACATGTAGGCCATGCTGAAATTGGCCCATTCCATCAGGCTGAGCGTATCCTGGTGCTCCGCTTCGGTCTCGGTGCAGAAGCCGGCAATCACGTCAGTGGAAATGGCACAGTCGGGGATGATGCGACGGATGGCCTCCACCCGCTCCATGTACCACTCGCGGTCGTAGGTGCGGTTCATCAGTTTGAGGATGCGGCTGTTGCCCGACTGCACCGGCAGGTGAATGTACTTGCAGATGTTTTCGTAGCGCGCCATGGTGTGCAGCACCTCGTCGGTGATGTCTTTGGGATGCGAGGTGCTGAAGCGCACGCGCAGATCGGGATGCACCTGAGCCACCATCTCGAGCAGATTGGCGAAATTGACCACCTCGCCCGTCTCGGGGTTCTGCCACTTGTACGAATCCACGTTCTGGCCCAGCAGCGTCACGTCGCGATAGCCGCGCTCGAACAGCTCGGTGGCCTCGGCCACGATGCTGAACGGATCGCGGCTGCGCTCGCGGCCCCGCGTGAAGGGCACCACACAGAACGAACACATGTTGTCGCACCCGCGCATGATCGAGATGAAAGCCGTCACGCCGTTGCTGTCGAGGCGCAGCGGACTGATATCGGCATAGGTCTCCTCGCGCGAGAGGAAGACATTGACGCCCTTCTCGCCGTC
>WFYJ01000151.1 GCA_015490175.1 Saprospiraceae bacterium
GGACGCACGGCCGTGCGTCCCTACCGTGTGTCGCAACCTCAAATACTCCGTCGCTCCATCGCTCATTCTCTCATTCTCTCCTCTCTCCTCGCTCCTCAAACCCGAACGGATAGACCGTCCCTTTCGGGAAATGCCGCCCGAACTGGTCCACCACCTCTTCGCCGATGAACTCGAACTGCAATGACACCTTTTCCGCATCGGGATCGCGACGCGCCACGAAGGTAGCCGGTAAGGTGCCCGTCTTGGCACTGATGTAGGTCCAGCCTTCGCCATCGACGGCTTTCCAGTTGCCGTGCGGGCCAAGCAGCACGAACACGTACTCGTCGCCGCGCACCTCGCGCAGCCAGGCGATGGGCCGACGGAAGTCGTAGGGCCCCCATTCGTTGACGATGATGTACTGGCGTCCCTTCGGATGGTTTTCCGGCAGGTCGGTCTTCATGCCGTCGAGCAGGGCGGCGTAGCTGAAGCGCAGCGCCAGGTGGAACATCTGGTTGCTCGAGGGGTCGAAGAAGGCTTCCACGCTGGGCGGCTCACCCTCTTTTTGCCGAAAGGCGGAGCGCAGCGCCCGCGCAAAGCCAAGCTCGCCACTTCCGTAAATGTCATTGTTGGGCAGGCCCGACACGGTGCCCACGTCGTGGCCGTCCCAGAGTTTGCGGAAGCGGTAGAAGATGTTTTCCTGGAAGGTGATGTCGTCGGTGTTGCTGATCTGCAGGGGGATGGCCACCTCCTTGAAGAGGTTTTCCTCGATGGTATAGCCGAAGCTGCTGACGTCCCTCTTTTTGCTGTAGCCCCAGTCTTCGGGCTGGCTGGGGCGCTCCCAGAGCTTGATGCCGATGGAGTCTTTCTCGAAATAGTTGTGGCGGATGAGGTTGCGCTGCCCGTGCTCGATGGCGATGCCCCAGGTGCACGAGCGGATGTCGTTGCCCACGAACTCGGCATCGTGGCTGTAGCCGCCCCAGATGCCGTACTTGCAGCCGTGCATCTTGTTGAAGGCCACCGTGGTCTCGCTGAAGGTCACCTCTACGCCGTTGGTCGGGGCATAGCTGAAGTCGTTGGCGTAAATCAGGTTCTTGTCCGAGCCTTCCAGGCCCGTGTCCATGGTGTACTGGCCCGCCCAGAGGAAGAAGCCGTCGCCCGAGTGGGTGGCCGAGTTGTAGGCGATGACGTTACCCATGCATCGGTCGAACAGCAGGATGCCGGCCGAGTCCTGGCCGCGCGCGTAGAAGCCGTGGCTGTAGCCGCGCACGTTCCAGTCCACCTTGTTGTGCATGATGCGGCTGTTGGTGCACCGATACATGCCGATGCCCACGCCCGAGTTGAACTGGATGGTGTTGTTGTACACCAGCACGCCATCGCAACCGCGCATCAGCAGACCGTTCTGTCCGCCGGTGACGTGCACGCCCCGCACCACGGCATAGTCGCAGTTGTGCAGGTAGATGGCCGCCCCATAGCGCAACCATTCGTGCCGATCGTTGTGGTGCATGTAGATCCAGTCGCGCAGGTCTTCCTTTTCGCGGGTGCTGTAGAGGCGCTGGCGGTAGTTGTAGCTGAAGTCGCTGTCGAGGATGCGCAGAGTGTCCACGTGCTGGGCGATGAGGCCCACCTTGTAGCCGTGCACGCGCACGTTCTTGATGGTCACGTTGCTGCCCTTGACGCGGATGGCCGTACCGCGAAACAGGTCGGGCCGCGTGGGATCGTCGGTGCCGATGAGCACCGCGCCGTTGAAGTCCACCACGATGTTGTCGCCCTCGATGGTGATGGCCGCCGACCAGAGCGAGTCGGGCGCATCGGCAGGGGCATCCAGCCGAAAAGTGTCGGCGGCAATGACGCACGAACGCGTGATGGTCATTCCTTCCTCGAGGCGTACCTCGCCGGGCTGACAGCTCTGCACCATCAGCATGGCAACAAACACGGACCACAACCACAGGTTTCTCATGGCTTCGTTTTTTTCGGGTGATGGACGATCGCCGACGGGCCAACAGCCACGCACGCGCATCTCCGGCACGCACCGCCCCATGCCCATCAGCGTTTTCGGCTGGCAAAGATCAGGCTTTCGCCAAAAAGCGCCCTCGATGTTGCGATATTTGCGGTTTGGATTCGGCGCCACCCCGGCGGGGCCGAATCAACAATTTGCACGACCCGCGGTTTGCTTTTTTGCGCAAGCAACCAGCACAAAACCGGCAACGAATTGAAAACGCAGGCTGAAGACCGGGCGCACGCCCTGACACTCATCGAAGACGAACCCGAATACATCGAGGTGCGCGGCGCCGCCGAGCACAACCTCAAAAGCATCGACGTGCGCATCCCGCGCAACAAGATGACCGTGATCACGGGCCTGAGCGGCAGCGGCAAGTCGTCGCTGGCCTTCGACACCATCTACGCCGAAGGACAACGCCGCTACGTGGAGACCTTCTCGGCCTACGCGCGCCAGTTCATCGGCGAGATGGAGCGGCCCGAGGTGGAGCAGATCACCGGCCTGAGTCCCGTCATCGCCATCGAGCAGAAGACCACGAGCCGCAACCCGCGTTCGACGGTGGGCACCGTCACGGAGGTGTACGACTTCCTGCGCCTGCTGTTCGCCCGCATCGGCGAAGCCTTTTCGTGGAAGACGGGCAAGCGCATGGTGCAGTACACCGAAGAGCAGATGCTGGCCGCCATCCGGGAAAAATTTGCCGAAAGGCGCATCGTCATCCTGGCGCCGCTGGTGCGCGGCCGCAAAGGCCACTACCGCGAGCTGTTCGAGCAGGTGCGCAAGCAGGGCTTCGCCAAGGTGCGCGTCGATGGCCGGATCATCGACCTCACGCCCGGCCTCAAGCTCGACCGCTACAAGGTGCACGACATCGAGCTGGTGGTGGACCGCCTGCGCGCCCACCGCGAAGAGCGGCTGGCCGAGTCGCTGCGCACCGCCCTCAAGATGGGCGAGGGCGTCGTCATGGTGATGGACTACGACACGGGCGAGCTGCACGGCTTCAGCAAACACCTGATGGACCCCGAGACGGGCCTGAGCTACGAAGCGCCCTCGCCCAACACCTTCAGCTTCAACTCGCCCTACGGCGCCTGCCCCACCTGCAACGGCCTGGGCACCGTCAACGAGGTGGACATCCGCCGCGTCATCCCCGACCCCGACCGCAGCATCAACAAGGGCGGCCTGGCACCGCTGGGCGAAGCCCGCCAGAACTGGACGTTCAGGCAATTGCGCGCCATAGCCAAAAAATACGGCTTCTCGCTGGCCACGCCCATCAAGGACATCCCCAAAGAGGCGCTCGACCTCATCCTCTACGGCGGCGACGAAAAAATCAGCGCAACGCACCCGCGCGCCGGCAGCGACGAAGCGCAGGTGTACGACCTCACCTGCGAAGGCCTCACCGGCATGATCAAGCGGTGGTTCGAAGAAACCAGCTCCGAAAAAATCCGACAGTGGGCCGAAGAGTTCATGACCGTGCAGACCTGCCCCGACTGCCATGGCTACCGCCTGCGCAAAGAGAGCCTCCACTTCCGCATCGGCGGCAAGCACATCGGCGAGCTGGCCCGCATGGACCTGGCCACGCTCCACCGCTGGATCGCCGAGACCGAGCCCACGCTCAGCGCACGCCAGCGCACCATCGGCCGCGACATCTTCAAGGAGCTGCGCCTGCGCATCGGCTTCCTGCTCGACGTAGGCCTCGACTACCTCTCGCTCGACCGCCCCGCGCGCACCCTCTCGGGCGGCGAGTCGCAGCGCATCCGCCTGGCCACACAGATCGGATCCAAGCTCACGGGCATCACCTACATCCTCGACGAGCCCAGCATCGGCCTGCACCAGCGCGACAACCACCGCCTCATCGAAGCGCTGCGCGAGCTGGTCGAGATCGGCAACACGGTCATCGTCGTCGAGCACGACCGCGACATCATGCTCGCCTCCGACTACATCATCGACCTGGGGCCCGGCGCCGGCAAGCACGGCGGCCGGGTGGTGGGCCAGGGCACGCCCGAGGCTTTCGCCAAAACCGACACGCTCACCGCCGCCTACCTCAACGGCACGCGCCGCATCGAAGTGCCCGAAAAGCGACGCGCCGGCTCGGGCAAGTGGCTCGAGATACGGGGCGCCACCGGCCACAACCTCAAAAACGTGGACGTGGCCATACCCTTGGGCACCTTCACCTGCGTCACCGGCGTGTCGGGCAGCGGCAAGTCGTCGCTCGTCAACGAGACGCTCTACCCCGCCCTGCGGCAGCATTTCTACAAGAGCCTCAAAAACCCGCTCCCCTTCCGGGAAATACGCGGCCTCGAGCACATCAACAAGGTCATCGACATCGACCAGTCGCCCATCGGCCGCACGCCCCGCTCCAACCCCGCCACCTACACGGGCGTGTTCACCGACATCCGCAAGCTGTTCGCCGACCTGCCCGAATCGAAGATCCGGGGCTACAAGCCCGGCCGCTTCTCGTTCAACGTCAGGGGCGGGCGCTGCGAGACCTGCAAGGGCTCGGGCATGCGCGTCATCGAGATGAACTTCCTGCCCGACGTCTATGTCGAGTGCGAGACCTGCCTGGGCCGCCGCTACAACCGCGAGACGCTCGAAGTGCGCTACAAGGGCAAGTCGATCAGCGACGTGCTCGAGATGACCGTAGATGAGGCCGTGACTTTCTTCGAAAACATCCCGCGTATCCATCGCAAGCTCAAGACCCTGCAAGAAGTCGGCCTGGGCTATATCACCCTCGGCCAGCAGGCCACCACCCTCTCGGGCGGCGAAGCCCAGCGCGTCAAGCTGGCCGAAGAGCTGTCCAAACGCGACACCGGCGACACGCTCTACATCCTCGACGAGCCCACCACCGGCCTCCACTTCGAAGACATCCGCCACCTGCTGGCCGTACTCCAACGCCTCGTGGACAAAGGCAACACCGTCCTCGTCATCGAACACAACCTCGACGTCATCAAAGTGGCCGACTACCTCATCGACATGGGCCCCGAAGGCGGCCAGCGCGGCGGCCAGGTCGTCGCCACCGGCACCCCCGAACAGGTGGCACAGGTCGAAGCCAGCTATACGGGAAGGTTTTTGAGGGGGGAGGGGTAAGGCTTGCTGCAAAAAATCCCAAGTCCCGGCCAAACGACGGCGCACAACATTTTACATGCAATTATAACGCATAAAAAATTGATTTGCAATAAAAAACATTACACACCACTGCATTACCGCGACATTTCGTGAAACGAATTCCCCTTTCTGCAGCAACCACAGGCCCGAAAAAAGTGAAAAAAAATTTTGCTTTTTTGTTGCAAGTCAATAATTTAGCCCGCACACCCCTGATTGTACCAATCAAGCATACCTTTGAGAAGGCTTACCTGATGTTCTCCCGCTCGGGAGGGTGGTTTTTGTTTATCATTCACCAATCAAGCTGCACTTTCCGAGTACGGGAGGAAAGGAGATGCTTTGCTCAATAATGAGTGGAGCAAAGCAGCTTACCTATGTAAGCAACCAGGTTTCAATATATGTAAATTCATATTGGAACAGGCGGCATAAAAATTACCCGCTTGTACAGGGAGTTTATGCAAACAGCATAGCGAGGAATGAAAAGGTTCGGATGCATTCTTCATGGCAGAGGAAAAGATTTTATACTAAAATCCTTTGAGCCTACTGAAATAATGTCCGTAACAACCTCAACTTTGGTCGGAGCTTGCTTCCAACGAGTCGGAACAAGATTCGAAACTTCGGGAACAAGTAGTTGTGCGATATTCAGTTTTTTTAGGGACTTCATCCTCGTATGGGATGGCCCCCCTCACCGAACGAAGCAAGCAAGCAAGTCAAGGAATTTCTTTGCACCCGGGCCAGAGGAAGGTTTCGTTTGGTGCAAATGCCTCCTTAGTCGCCCCATCTGAATGCAGATGAACAGGTACAACGGCACATGATCAAACGAACGACTTCAAAAACCGCCTCTTCGCCCCCATGAGCTGGAAGACCAAGTACCGCGTCTGTACCAAAACCTGGCTACCAAACCTTGAACAATAGCCTGGTTTTTCAGACATAAAGAAGTTTGATTCTGTCCGATGTGAATTACCTTGTAACACAAAACCCATAACCATGAACCTTGATTCCGTTTACAAACTACTAAGAAAACTTCCATTCTCAATAAGAGGTTATACCAATATCAAAAGAGAAGTTGACAATTTCTTTCACGTCCTGTGTGAAGAAGAACTGAGCAGGGTATACCCCCATCATGACAAACTCTTTTTTATATCATACTCCTACGCATACCTGTCAAATCCAAAAGATTGGGAAACAGAGCCTTTTTCAGATGACTTTTTTTTCCACCCAATGAAGGATAGCCATTCACTACTCCTCCTGAATTTGTACCACTACCTGGGCCAGGCTTTGTTTCAAGGATCCAGCGAATCGACAGAAGAATCAAAAGAAAATAAAACTGCCGCAAAAGTTTCTATAAAACTGAGTGAACTGCTTGTCAGGGACATCAGCTTGAGAATTGGTTGTACAGATGAAACTGAATGGAGGATAACTTACCATTCCGATAGCTCAGTGCTCTCAATTGAAATACCTGTTCTCAAATTGATCAAAAACAGCGCGAGTTCTCCCGGTACGCATACTACCGGTGTTGATACTGACGCCAGTACGGAGCGAAAAAAATTCATGGATAAATTAAAAAAACTTTTCCAAGCGGCTATAAAAAAACTCGATAAGAGAAATACATATGATGATTTGGACATTGTGAAAAGAGAAAATATGTCGGTTTACGGGAGACGAAGCTATAATACAGAAACAAAAAATTCCGACAGCCCCAAAGAATCCCCTATCAGGGATCTTCTTGATCAATTCAGAAGGAGCTTTATCCGGGATGAGGAGGAATTGAAAAAGTTGAAAGACGAACTATTGCTATACCTTTTGCATTTTCACAGGATCAATCCAGGTATTTTTCGGGATAGCGACGACGATAACGAAAATAACATTGAAACCAACTTGAAATCTAGCCTGGAGATACTGTTTCCGGTCATGTTTATTTCAATTGCTTATGACTGTTGGGTTGAATATTTTCCGTCTGTTTGTGGCGTGATTGAAAGAGGGAACAACCGCCGTCAGTACAGAAACCTCGGTGCTCTTATAATTGCATATCCGTATCAGGAAGAACTCTCCATTGAGGAACGCGCATTTTTCCGCTTGATTTCTGATCGGATTAGTTCAGTAATAGCTGCACAAACCATACTCAAAATGGGTTCAATCCTTGAAATGTGGCACAAAAACAAAAAACAATGGCAACTTTTGAAAGAATTTCATAAAGAATGTCTGACGGATACAGGTGATGATGGCAGTAAGGGCAGGCTTGACCATGGAGGTAGGAAGTTAACAAACGACCATGTAGAAAAAATGAAAAAGTTTTTGGAAGATAATCAAGAAAGTCTTATAGAATGTGGATTGAAGACATTTCCAGAATATTGCAAGGAATTTTACAAGGAAAATGAACGAATTGACAAGGGGCTGTTTATGTGTATTCACCCACCAGGTGAAAAACACATTCAGAAAAAAAACAATATTTACAAGTATGGAGGTGAAGATATAGTAAAAATCAAATTATCAAATAATAAAGAACCACCCATAAATGTAGTTCTTATCCACTATCTTATTGAAGCCTTCATTAAAAACAATAAAGGTGAAAAATCAGAAAACAACGAAATGATAAAAACATTCACATGTAAAGAAGGGGAAAACAGGAAAGCACAGTATGAAGACTCACTCTTCATCAAGTTGACTTTTGAAAAAGAAATAAAATTGAGCTCATTTATAAAAAGCCTCGCGGGTGAAAGGGAATCGACGGGGATGGGAGATCTGGGTCATTTTTTTGTCACTAATTATAACGATCTGATGATCTCGTGTAATATCATAATACTGGCCCCTCCCAGCAAGGAAACCACTACAGATGACCAACGCATTCCGAATATCGAAGAATGGAAAACTGTTCTGAATTTTGAAGAGGATTTTTTTCTGACGATAAACAACAATGGCAAAAAATCACTTAAGTGCAAAAAAGATGAATACAAAACTGATAATAATACTTACAAGACTATTGTTTATCAATTAAAATTTCGGGATCCATGGGTTTAAAGGTAGCTTTTTGGGACACATCTGAAGATAAAATCCACGAGTGGTTGAAGAAGAACAAGGAGTATAAGGATAAAGTTTTGTGCGACAAGAATAACGAGTTTAGTGAGGAAGAAATCAAAAAATGTGACTGTTTGTTTTATCATCATTCTGAGAGAAATGGGCTGCGCGAAGGGGGAAAATGGAAATCCAACCTAAAAGGCAAAATTTTGATTGCATACGGTTGGAATAAAACTCGCATCCCCACGTATGAAAAGTCTAATTGGTCCGAATCTGAAGCAATTAACCTTGAATACATTAACTGGAATGATTTGAAGTCGCATTTAGGGGAAGTTATTGATTGGTTGACCAGTGGTAAAAGAAGTGTTGAAGAAATTATTTATAGAACATGGAACTATTCGACTTTAATTAGAAAGTTTTCCAGTATTTACAAAACTATTATTCTTTACATAGCAACCGATGATTGTTTGAATATTGAAGACCTGAAAAACCTGAAAAACCAGTTGGAGGAGCTGAGTACAATTATAAGTGAAGAAGATGAGCTCGGGAAATTTTTATCTGAGTTGAAGGATGATGAATTTTTAGATATGGAGAAATTGAAAAAATTGACTCTTCTTCTTCGTAATAAGATAGAGGAGGGGTGTTGATGCATCCAAGCAGATGATCAAATATACCTCCAGCGATTGAGGATGGATGATTAAATTTGCGCCATGAGAAAGAATTCCAAATTGGACGACTACGTAGTTTTTCGA
>WFYJ01000152.1 GCA_015490175.1 Saprospiraceae bacterium
GCGTTTTCTGCGGCCGAAGGCTGCGGTTGGAATGAGTGAGGAACCGAAGAACCGAGGATTTGACAACAACTGATAATCAACAAGAAAAACTTTAAACTTTAAACCCTAAACTCTACACGCAATACCTTTTGCAGCCGGTCCATTTTCGGGATGCGCGATCATCTATTTAAGGACACCACCAAACAATTATGCGCAACCCCGTTCCACCACCCCGGGACGATGTGCCCGTTGGCCGCGACCCGATCCAGCCGCAAGCCGCCGGCTCGCCACCTGTGCCACGCGCATCTTTTACGCTGCCTTTACGTTGGCCGGGTGTGGCCGAGGCTTGCTGTCCGTACCTTTGCGGCGCCTTTCGGCAAATGACGTGCAAAACCCGCGACGATGAAACTGGAAAACCGGATCTCCCGCGAAAAATCGGCTGCGCTTTTTGCGGAAGCAAAAAAATACTTCCCCGGCGGAGTCAACTCGCCCGTACGCGCCTTCAAATCGGTATCGGGCCCGCCGCTGTTCATCCGGCGCGGCGAGGGCTGCTACATGTGGGACGAAGACGGCAACCGCCTGCTCGATTTCTGCTGTTCGTGGGGACCGCTCATCCTCGGCCACAACCACCCCGAGGTGCGCGCGGCCATCGTCGAAGCCGTTCAAAACGGCACTTCTTTCGGCACGCCCACGCGCATGGGCAACCTGCTGGGCGGGCTGATGATTGAGCACAACCGCTTCCTCGAGATGGTGCGCTTCGTCAGCTCGGGCACCGAAGCCGTGATGTCGGCCATTCGGCTGGCGCGCGGATACACGGGCCGCAACAAGATCGTCAAGTTCGAGGGCTGCTACCACGGCCATGCCGACGCGCTGCTGGTCAAGGCCGGCTCGGGACTGGCCACCTTCGGCACCAGCACCTCGGCCGGCGTGCCCGAGGCCTTCACGCGCGAGACCATCGTCTTGCCCCTCGACGACGAAGAAGCTGTGGATGCGGCTTTCGCCAGATACGGCGACGACATCGCCTGCGTCATCATCGAGCCGGTGCCGGCCAACAACGGCCTGTTGCTCCAGCGCCCCGACTTCCTGCAATACCTGCGCGACAAGACGCGTGCCCATGGCGCGCTGCTCCTCTTCGACGAGGTGATTTCGGGCTTCCGGCTTGGCTTCGAGGGCGCGGCCGGTCATTACGGCATCGAGCCCGACCTGCTCACTTACGGCAAGATCATCGGCGGCGGCATGCCGGTGGGTGCCTACGGCGGCAAGGCCGACATCATGCACCACGTAGCGCCCGACGGCCCCGTCTATCAGGCCGGCACGCTCTCGGCCAATCCCGTGGCCATGGCGGCAGGCTATGCCACCCTGCAGCAACTGTTGCAGCCCGGCTTCTACGAGGCCCTCGAAGCCCGCACGGCACGCCTGACCTCGGCCGTGCAGCAATACGCCGACGACAAAGGCTACCCGCTCACCCTGCCCCATATCGCTTCCATCTTCTGGTTCAACTTCAGTCGCGACATCATCCGTCGGGCCGACCAGATCGACCCGGCCGGCATGGAGCGCTTCAAGGTGCTGCACCACGAGCTGCTGCAGCGGCTGGTGTACCTCGGCCCTTCGGGTTACGAAGTGGGTTTCGTGTCGGCAGCACACGACGAGCAGGCGCTCGCGTACGCCGTCGAACAGATGTGTGCGGCCCTGGACGTGGCCTTTCGGCAATAATTTTGCGAAAGCAAAGTCATCTGTGGCTTTCGCCAAAAAAGACCCTTTGCATTGAAACGCCTGGCGCAAAAACGACTCCGCCTGCTCTACTGGATCGTCACGGCCTACCTGCTGCTGGCGCTGGGCTGGTGGTCGGTGCTGCTGTTCGTCAAAAACCGGGATGCGTTCCTGGCCAAAGCCGAGCTGCTGAAGATCGGCATGGTGGCCGAAGGACTGGTGCACACGGATGAGGAATTCTTGCAAACGCCGCAATACCAAACGCTGGAAAAGCAGTACCGCCATCAGGAAGTCATGATCTTCGGCGAAGGGCTGTTTTTCATGATCACCCTGCTCATCGGCATCTGGATGATCAACCGCGGCTACAACGACGTGTTGCGCACCGCGCGCCAGCAACGCAACTTCCTGCTGAGCATCACCCACGAACTCAAATCGCCCCTGGCCAGCATCCGGCTGGTGCTCGAGACGCTGCAGCGCCGCCCTCTGCCGCACGAGCGCCAGCAGCCCCTCCTCGCTCAGGCCCTGACCGAGACCGACCGCCTGAACGACCTGGTGAACAACCTCCTGCTGTCGGCCCGCCTCGACACCTCATGGCAGCCCGTGCTGGTGCCCTGCGACGTGGCCGGCATTGCCGCCAGACTCACCGATGAGCTGCAGCAGCGCCACCCCGACCGCGTCATCACCCTCGACACGCCGGAAGCGCTGCCCGTCATCCGGACCGACTGCGATGCCCTGGAGATCGCATTGCGCAACCTCATCGAAAACGCCCTCAAGTACGCACCGGCACCCTCCCCGGTCGAAGTGGTCATTGCGACCGAAGAGGGCAAGCATCTGCTCATCGAAGTGCGCGACCACGGCCCCGGCGTACCCGACAAAGAGAAGGACCGGATTTTCGAGAAATTCTACCGCGTAGGCAACGAAGATACGCGCACCGCCAAAGGCACCGGCCTGGGACTCTACATCGTCCATCAGATCGTCACAGCCCATGGTGGCACCATTGAAGTAAGAGACAACCAACCCCGCGGTGCGCGGTTTATCATTAAATTGCCCATTCGCCCCGGGCCGATCAGCCAGACAAAATGAGCCGAGTATGAGAATCTTGCTGGTGGAAGACGAGGAAGGGATTCGCGACCTGGTCAAATTCAACCTCGAAGAAGAAGGATACGAAGTGGTCACGGCCAAGGACGGCCGCAAGGCGATCGATTTGTTCGCACAGCAGCATTTCGACCTGATCATCCTCGACATCATGCTGCCCGAGCTGGATGGCCTGCAGGTGTGCGCGCAGATCCGCCTCACCAATACCGAAGTGCCCATACTGATGCTCACCGCGCGCAATACCCCCAACGATCGCGTGCTGGGCCTGCGCCGCGGCGCCGACGACTACCTGACCAAGCCGTTCCACCTCGAAGAGCTTTTGCTGCGCGTGCAAAACCTGCTGCGGCGTGCCACCCGCGCTCCCGAGCTCAGCCTCGACGAGTTCCGCTTTGGCAAAAACTACGTCAACTTCAACACCTACGAGGCCATCGGCAATCCGGGCAAGTTCACGCTGACCAAAAAAGAGGCCATGCTGCTCAAGCTGCTCATTGACCGCCGCAACGAAGTGGTGTCGCGCCAGCAAATCCTCCAGACGGTCTGGGGCTACGACGTCTTTCCCTCCACCCGCACCATAGACAATTTCATCCTTTCCTTCCGGAAATACTTCGAAGAAGATCCGCGCAATCCGCGCTTTTTCCAATCGGTCAGGGGCGTAGGCTACAAGTTCGTGCTGCCCGAAGAAGAATGATCGGTGGGTATCTTTTGCCGAAAGGCGACAAACAAAAAAACCCGCGATCGCTCGCGGGCCCGTGAAAAACGAATCTTGCAATGATTGACTTACACATCACTGCAAATGGCAACAACCATGCCAAATATTAAAAAAATCCATCATGCGTACTGCGTGCTATGTATACGCAACGCAATTCGGTTCGGGAATTTTTGACGATAGTCATTTTGAGATGGAGAGATGGAGCGACGGAGTGAGCGAGTGAGGAATTGAGCACGGTTGAGACCGCTGCGCGGATGTTGATTCCGACAGGTCGGATCCTGTCCCGGATACGGGAACACGCGCCGCAGAGCCAGCGATGTTGAGATGGCCTCATGATGAATGAACAATCGAGGAACCGAGGATTTTTACAACAACTTGGTAATCAATAAGAAAAACTTTAAACTTTAAACTTTAAACTCTAAACCCTCCACTAAACCCTCAATCCTTGCCACAGGATTTCCCGAACCACTTTGATTTGAGTATAATACGCAATACGTAAAGCCGTACGGCCGTGCGGCTCAGCCACCAAGAAAGAGTGGGCCATCAAAAGGCGGTATCACTCCCAGTTGCCAGGCCCGATCGAACAACTCCTGCACGGCGGTCCGCCCTTTGTCGCCCAGATCGCGCGTGTATTCGGTGACGTACAGACCGATGTGGCGCTTCATCACTTCATCCTCCATTTCCTGGGCATGGGCCCGCACGAAAGGCATCGTCTCCTCCGGATGCGCAAAAGCCCACTCCACACTGCGCCGCATGACGCGGTTGATTTTCGCCTGCAGGCCTTTCGGCAAATCGCGCCGCACCATGATGCCGCCCAGCGGGATGGGCATGCCCGTGCGCCGTTCCCAGAACTCGCCCAGATCGATCACCTTGTGCAGGCCCTTCTGGCGATAGGTGAACCGGTTCTCGTGGATGATCAGGCCGAAGTCCACCTCGCCGGCCAGCACGGCGTCCTCGATTTCGCTGAACACATACTCTTTTCTGTTGCGGGCCTGCGGCAAAGCCAGACTCAGCAGGAAATTGGCAGTGGTGTAACGGCCGGGAATGGCGATGGGCCGATCGGCCACCTCGTCGAGTGCAGCCGGCCTGCGGCTGATGAGCAGCGGCCCGCAGTTGTTGCCCAGCGCACTGCCCGCATCGAGCAGCACGTAGCGATCCAGGCAGTGGCCCCAGGCGTGAAAGCTGAGCTTGGTCACCGGCAATTGTCCTTCGAAGGCCATCCGGTTGAGCGCCTCCACATCGGCCATGACGGGCTCGAAGGTCAGCCCTTCGGTGTCGATCTTGCCGTGCACCATGGCATTGAAGATGAACGTATCGTTGGGGCAGGGGCTGAAGCCGACAGAGATTTTCATACTTTTGCAGGCTGATTTTGAAAGGCTTTCGCCAAAAACGCTCCGGGGGTGGCATTTGGCGAAAGCCCAAACAAAAGGACGACGCAAATATGGAGCCTTTGCCTGAAGTGATATACGAGGACAATCACCTCCTGGTGGTGAACAAACCGGCGGGTTGGCTGGTGCAGGGCGACGAGTCGGGCGATCTGCCCCTGAGCGAGTGGGCCAGGCAATACATCAAGCAGCGCTACAACAAGCCGGGCGAAGTCTTTCTCGGCGTCATTCACCGCTTGGACCGCCCCGTGAGCGGCGTCGTGGTATTTGCTCGTACGAGCAAAGCACTCAGCAGAATGAACAAGCTGTTCCAGGAACGGAAAATCCGGAAAACCTACTGGGCCGTCACGGCCGAGGTGCCCGACCCGCTCGAAGGCACCCTCGTCCACTACATCAAGAAAGATCCGCGGCGCAACCGCAGCCACGCCTGGGACCGCCCGCGCGAGGCCGGCGCCAAAAAGGGCGAACTCACCTACCGGCTACTGGCCCGGGTAGGCCATCACTACCTGCTCGAAGTGGAACCCCTCACCGGTCGGCCCCACCAGATTCGGGCGCAACTGGCGAAAATGGGCTGGCCCATCCGCGGCGATGTGAAGTACGGTTTCCCCGAACCCAATCCCGACGCCTCGATCCACCTGCACTGTCGCGCCCTGGCATTCATCCATCCGGTGCGCAAGGAACCGGTCCAATTCACCGCCCCTCCACCCGACGACCAGGTGTGGAACCTCTTCCGCCACGTGGCATGAACCCATCCAGCCCTGGCCTGGCATTCGCTCAGTCCATCCGGGGCTTGAACTCGAGGGATTGGGCGAACTCGTCGTTCGGATACTCCTTGTAGTACAGGTACTTGAGCACGTCGTGGGTCGTCACCAGCCCGACCAGCTCGTTCTCGTCGTTGACGATGGGGATGCCGTGGAAGAGGTGGCGCAAAAAGATGAGGGCTGCCGCACCCACGAGCTCGTTGGGGCGCAGGGTGACGACCTTGCGCGTCATCACGTCGCCCACCTTGATGCGGCTGTAATCGTCCACGGAAGCCTGGGTCTTCAACAGGTCCCATGAGGTAATGATCCCCACGAGCTTTTTGCCGGGCCCCTCGACCACGGGCAGGTGATGGAAATGCCGGTCGAACAGGAGCTCGCGTACATCTTTGAGGGTGTGCTCCGGCGTCACGGTGACCACATTGATGGTCATGATGGAGGAAATCCGTTCGTTCATCATAGGCAGGGCACTTGGAAAGTTAGGGAACAAAAAGAAAGACCTATCGTGCAACAATTTACTCGATTCCCTGCAAAGAGTAAAGCAGCGGCTCTTCGGAACCGGCTGATTTTCCTCTTTCTCCAAAAAATCAACGGCTCATACGGAATCCCCCATGCCCGCTTATCTTTACGCCGCTTTTGAAAACACCCTTCCTGATCAAGTAAAACTTGCACAATGATTATTGGTGTCCCAAAGGAAATCAAGCCCAACGAGAATCGCGTCGCGCTGACTCCGGCCGGCGCACTCGAGCTGACCAAGCGCGGCCACAAAGTGTACGTACAGACGCGCGCCGGTGTGGGCAGTGGCTTCACCGACGAAGACTATGAAGCGCACGGCGCCGAGATCCTGCCCAACATCGAAGAGGTGTACGACGTGGCCGAGATGATCATCAAGGTCAAGGAACCCATCGAACCGGAATACGAACTGATCAAGGAGAATCAACTGCTCTTCACCTATTTCCACTTTGCCAGCTACGAGCCGCTCACCCGCGCCATGATCGAGCGCAAGGCCGTGTGTCTGGCCTACGAGACGGTCGAGCTGCCTGATCGCAGCCTGCCGCTGCTGGTGCCCATGTCGGAAGTGGCGGGCCGCATGGCCATTCAAGAGGGCGCCAAGTATCTGGAAAAGCCTATGGGCGGACGCGGCATCCTGCTCGGCGGCGTTCCGGGCGTTCCTCCCGCCAAGGTGCTGATCCTCGGCGGCGGCGTGGTGGGCACCCAGGCCGCCAAGATGGCTGCCGGCCTGGGCGCACATGTCACCATCCTCGACGTCAACCTCGCACGGCTGCGCTACCTGGCCGACATCATGCCGGCCAATGTGACCACCGTGTACTCGAATGAATACAACATCCGCCGACTCATCCCCAACCACGACCTCATCATCGGCGCCGTGTTGATCCCCGGCGCCAAAGCGCCCAAGCTCATCACCCGCGACATGCTCAAAGAGATGCGCCCGGGCACCGTGCTCGTCGATGTAGCCGTCGACCAGGGCGGATGTATCGAGACCTGCAAGCCGACCACACATGCCAACCCCACCTTCGTCATCGACGACATCGTGCACTACTGCGTGGCCAACATGCCGGGCGCCGTGCCCTACACCTCTACCATCGCGCTGACCAACGCCACCCAACCCTACGCCGTCAAGCTGGCCGAACTGGGCTGGGAAGAGGCCTGCCGCCGCGATCCGGCCTTGCGCAAAGGCCTCAACGTGGTCCAGGGCAAAGTGGTGCATCAGGGCGTGGCCGAAGCATTCGGCCTCGACTATGTGCCCGTGGAAAATGTCCTCAATTGATCAGAACCCTCCTTTCGAAGGGTAGCCATACACCACAAAGCCCGACCGGACGCGTTCCGGTCGGGCTTTTTTTGATTCACGAGCGCGCCTTTTTGGGCGATTTTTTTCACAACAAAAACAGATAACAAATTAACCATCAACGTGTTTTAAAAACCAAAAACCGACTATTTTCTTCATTTTCATCGCACAATGTCCTTGTAGGCCCCACTCACTCGATTCATATTTGTACCGTGATTGAAAGACAAACGAGGAGCAAGCAAGGCTGGTCAAAGGATCGGCCACCAGGATTTGAAAATGTTCATGGGATTATAATTTGTTAATAGGACGCCGTCCCGTTGTCCCTCATGCGGGACGGCTTCTTTTGGCAAATGGCCCACAGCTACCGAAAATGTTCATGGGATTATAATTTGTTGGTAGGTAAGGGCCCCCGGAAGGGGGCACTTTACTTTTTTCAACTTCAATCCCTGACCTCAATAAAAAAAGGCCGGCAAAAAGCTGCCAGCCCGAAAATGCACATGGGATCAAAACTTGTTATTGTTCAGTTCATGGGATGCGTGTGAATTGACTGTAAAAGCACAGAGGCAAATATACACACGCATTTTAAACTTTGCAATATTTGACCCGGATTTGAATCAAGATTTTCGTTTTTGGATATGTTCAAGGGATTTACAAGGAGCCGCACGAAGGTGCGGCTTTTTTTTTGGCGTGCTGCTCTGTGCCTGGGCGGGCATGCCCCGGACAATTGGCGGCCGGCGGCTCAGGGCAAAAAAAACGTCCGCCCCCTTTCGGGGACAGACGCATCAAAACAAAACGAAAAACCAACTTTAAACAAGTCTCTTTGCCTTAAAAAACCCGAAGAACGGGGCAAATGTTGCAGCCTGAATTGTTAATAAATCCTTAAAAAATCTATTCAATCCCTCTCAATACAACAGCAATTTGGTGTTTTTTTCCATGCCTGTCAAGGGTAAGGTGCAAAGTTTGTCCGATTCGCGCCCTTCCGACATACTCCAGCAAAGCAGGTGCCGAAGTCACCGGCTTCCCGTCCACGGCCACGATCACATCGTTCAACTGAATACCCGCATCTTCGGCGGCACTTCCCGGCACGACTCCGGTCACCACGACTCCCCGCGTAACGTCCAGCCCCAGTCTTTCGGCCAGTTCGTCGTCCAACTCCGTGATATTGATGCCGAGGAAGCCGCGCTGATAGCTGCCCCAGGCGATGATGTCGTCGGCAATTTTTTTCGCCAGATTGACGGGAATGGCAAAGGAGTATCCTTCGTAAAAGCCCGTGCTGGTAGCAATGGCGGTGTTGATGCCCAGCAGCCGGCCCTCGACATCTACGAGCGCGCCGCCGGAATTGCCCGGATTGACCACCGCATCGGTCTGAATAAACGATTCGATGGCATAGTTGTCCTCGATGATGTCGATGTCCCGCCCTTTGGCGCTGATGATGCCCGCCGTCACGGTAGCCCCCAGCTCGAGCGGGTTGCCGACGGCCAACACCCAGGCACCCACTCTCGCTGCATCCGAATCGGCCAGCGGCAAAACGGGCAAATCGGTGGCATCGATTTTCAGCACGGCCAGATCGGCAGGTGCATAGGTACCCACCACTTCTGCCGGAAATGAGCGGTTGTCCTGCAAGGTCACCCACACCTCTTCAGCACCTTCCACCACGTGGTTGTTGGTCAGCACATAACCATCGGACCGGTAAATCACGCCAGAGCCTTTCCCTTCCTGAGGCCCGAAAAAAGGATTGCGAAACCACTGAAATATGTCTCCCCGTCCCTCCTCGCGATGACCGTACCGCACTGTGATGGACACCACCGAGGGCAAGGCCCGAGCGGCAGCCACCGAGAAATCGCAGATGCCTTCAGTAGCCAGCGCAGGGGGCACATTGATGCGCAGGGCCACGGGCCGCAGTGAAGGCCCCTGCATCGGTGGATTGTGGTGCGAAACAATCAGTTCCTTCCGAACCACCGGCAGCAAAAGGACCAGGCCGACCATTCCGCCCAACATCCCGACCAAAAAGCTTTTCAGAAAAGGTCTCATAGGCATTCGGTTTCATTTCGGGAAACACTACGGAAAACCCATCCCACGGATGGAAAATCCCCTACTGTGCAATGTGACGACTCTTGACAGGCACCCACCAAAGCCTTTAGCTTGGGCGAAGCTACGCGCTTTACCACGTTTCCGTGGGAAGCCCGGGCAGCGATTAACGGTGCATTAACGCTGCATCCAACTTCGTTCCACTCACCCCGCTGCCCAAGACGCTCACCCCATTCCGTTGTTGTCGGGTACATTACGGTTACAGATTATTTGCTACCTTGCAGGTCGCAATCCTTCCTTCAGGCGTCCTGCACCAATCTCGGTGCCCATGAGCCACGCGCAATCCACTACCTCAGTTCTGAACCCGGTAAAACCAGAAAACCAGCCTGTGGTGCCCCCCCAACCATCCCGTCGTACTGCCCTTGGAGAGTCGTTGGATCTTTACGAGCTGATCCGGCCGGAAACGCCGTTCGAAGAACGACTTCTGGACCTTCCCGAAATTTGCCGCGGCTTGAAGTGGGGCCAACCGCGCTTCGGCCATCCGGAAGGGAAAGTCGGATTGCACGTTCGCGAAGTGCTGGACAACCTCGACCGGATGGGGCTGTGTCCCGACACACGCTCCATGCTGCGTATCGTGGCCATCGTACACGACGCCTTCAAGTGGCAGGAACCGCGCACCTTTCCGCGCAACTGGAACCTGCACCATGGTCGGCTGGCCCGACTATTCCTGGAATCGCTCCTCGACGACCGATTGCTGCTCGACCTGGTCGAATGGCACGACGAAGGATGGTACATCTGGCGCTACCTCTTCATCGAAGAAAAACCGTGGGTAGCTCAGCACCGCCTCGAGGCCCTGATTCGCCGCTTCGGGGCGCAGATCCAGACCTACTACCTCTTTTTCAAGGCAGACACCTGCACCGGCGACAAGCTGCGCAGCCCCCTCGAATGGTTCGAACAGGCCATCCCGGGCCTCAGGATCGTCACCCTGCCCGGCGCCGATCTGCGCCAGCGAATCTGACAGAAACCCGAAGCTCCTTGCGCCTGATGCCCTGGCGGGAAAACAGCCCCCTGCCAGGGCATTTTTCGATCCGTCTCCACTGTTACTCTTTTCTTTTTTATTCGTTCGGGCATCAGAGATGCAACCTTGCGCGCTTATCGGTGTCGTCTTTTATGATTCTGTGCTGCAAAAACCATTCGCATACTCATCTTTTTACACCCAAATCCACTAACCAATGAAACGCACCCTGTTTCTGCTGACGCTTGCCGCCCTGTTCGCCCTGCCTGCCATTGGGCAACGAGACGAAACACTGTTCAGCAAAGCCGGCCGCGGCGGCCTCTTTGGCAGCCCCATTACCGAATACTTCAACTTTCCGGAAGGCCCCGGCACCTCGACGGGTGGGGGCGGCGCGCTCCTCGCAGGCGACTTTTTCTTCGGGGGCTACGGCCTGGTCAGCGTGGATTATGCCACCAGACTCTTCGAAAACCGGTTCCGCACGCTCGACATCAGCCATGCCGGCCTGTGGGTGGGTTACACTCCCTTGCTGCACAAGGTGGTGCATCCCTTCTTTTCGGTAAAAGCCGGCTGGGGCGAAGTGCATGCCAGGCCCACCGACAGCCCGCTGGCAGGGCCGTCATTCAACGACCGCATTTTCGTGCTGACCCCCGAAGCGGGGATCGAGCTGAACGTGTTCCGCTGGTTCCGCATCGCAGGCACCCTCACCTGGCGTCAGGTACACGACCTGGACGCTACCCCACTCCTCCGCGAAGACGATCTCACGGGCCTTGGCGGCACGCTCACCCTGCGCTTCGGATTTTTCGGAAGAAACAAATACGGCGCCTCCTGCAGGGACTGACCCGCGACACACACCAACCAAGGCCGGCCTCGAACCGGCCTTTGTTTTTTTGCCGAAAGGCAAATCCACCATGCCCTAAGTGCGCGGATCATTTGCCGGACGCCTCGGCTCTGAGGGCTTCCACCTCTTCGATGGTTTTCGGGATCGGGCTGCCCAGCACGCGATGGCCTGTCTCCGTGACCAGCACGTTGTCCTCGATGCGGACGCCCGTGAAGTCGAGCCATTTTTCCACTTCGGCATAGTTGATGAAGGCCTCATGCCGGCGGTCCTTGCCCCACAACTCCACCAGCTCGGGAATAAAGTAGATGCCCGGCTCGACGGTCAGCACGAAGCCCGGCTCGAGCCGACGCCCCAGCCGCAGATAGGCCGTACCGAACTGCTCCGAGCGCCTGATTTCGTCGTCGTATCCGACGTAGTCTTCGCCCAGCCCTTCCATGTCGTGCACATCCAGGCCGATCATGTGGCCCAGGCCGTGCGGGAAGAAGAGGGCATGAGCGCCAGCCGCCACGGCTTCGTCCACATCGCCCTGCATCAGGCCGAGGTCCTTGAGTCCTCGGGCGATGATGCGGGCAGCAAACAGATGGACGTCGCGGTAGGGCACACCCGGTTGCACGCGTTGGATGGCCTGCACTTCGGCATCGAGCACGATCTGATAGATGTCGCGCTGGCGGGCATCGAAGCGGGCACTGACCGGGAAAGTCCGCGTGATGTCTCCGGCATAGTGCCTCCACGTCTCGGCACCGAAATCGCCCAGCACGAGTTGTCCTTCTTTCAGGGTACGGTGGTGATGGTGATTGTGCAGGATCTGCCCCTGAGTAGTGAGGATGACGGGATAGGCGATCTCGCCTTGCGCAGCGATGGCAATGCCACGTGCCATGCCCGCCAGGAGGGCTTCCTTCATTCCGGCACGCGCGGCCCGCATCACGGCAAGGTGCATCTGGCCGGTGATGGCGAGGGCCCGCTCCATCTCGGCGACCTCTTCCGGGCCCTTGTGGGCACGCTGGTCCACTACGGCGCGAACAAGCGGCACCGAAGCGCGACCTTTTACCTCGGCGAGCGGGATGCCCAACCATTGGTGCAACGAGACGACCGTTTCAGCCCGATAGGGGGGCAAAAAGTGGATCGGCCGATCCGCTTGCCTGGCTTTCGCCAAAAATCCTTCCAGGTCGGCGAGAGGTGCCGTGTGCTCGATGCCCGCACGCGCAGCCCATTCGGCGATGGAAGGCTGCGGGCCTGTCCAGACGATGTCTTCGATGGAGGCATCGTCGCCGAAGAGCCAGCTCGTTCCCTCATCCAGATCTGCCAGCGCGACCAGATCGGGACGATCAATCCCGAAGTAGTACAGAAAATTGCTGTCCTGGCGAAAATGGTAGGAATTGGCGGAATAATTCATGCCTACCTCTCCATTGCCGGGGAAGAGGGCAACCCCCTTTTCGAGGCGAGCAGCAAGGCCTTTCCGTCGGGCTACATAAATATCTGTATCAAACATGTGTATTTTGGTATTATCCTTGAAAGCGAACACCTCGATTGCTCGAGGGCCTGGGCAAAGCAAATAAAATTTTCGCGCTAAGCGGAATTGTAAAATCAGGGATATTTGTCTAAATTGGCCGCTGGTAACAATCCAACCTTTCTGCTTGCCCTTTCGCAATCCAATCCAAACCGTTTATCCCACTGAACCGATCCGATGTTCGTGATGTGTGCTTTGCCTCTGGCAGAGAAGCCGAGGTTAATGTGTATTGCGTTTTATGAGGATTGCACTGCTGATGCTCTTGCTGGTACTTTCTGCTTTTCTGCCCCTCACTGCCGTAGCACAGCACGATGAGGTGCAGGTGTTTTTGCGGATGGGCACCGATGGCCTGCCAGGCATTGAATTGGCTACGCAAATACCCCACAGCCAGACGTGGCTGCGCATACAGGGTTCTTTTTTCGACCTGAGTATCAATGATTTTGCCACTGACTTCAACGGGCGATTGAGCTTCGAGCTCTTGCTCGACGGCAGTGCCACGTTGCATCACATGGCCCTGTGGGCCGACCGGCCGCTCAACAAAAAGCAATGGATCCGCGCCTGTGCCGGTGTGGGTCTTTTTGCGCAAAGCGAATTGTCGGGAAAAATCCAGTTGGCCGGCACCTTCCGGTTCAATGACATTGATTTCACGCCGGAAGAAATCGGCTACTGGCAGGGCACCGTGCGCTACCCGATTCCCTTTGCCCCATATGCAGGCATTTCGCTGGGCAAAATCAGACCGGAACGGCGCATGGGCATCGGGCTGGACATAGGCACCTATTACCGGTTGAATCACAGGGTGTTGGTGGATGCCACCAATCTGTTGCGAGGAAATGAGGAGCGCGCCGACCGGCTTACAGAGCTCACCAAGTTTCTGAGATGGACGCCGGTCCTTTCTCTGCGAATGACCTACAAATTCTTTAACCATCAAATTACCTCGTCATGAAGTGGCTTCAACACAATGTAAAAATCGGAATGCTCCTCACCATGGGGTTCGCCCTCATGTGGTCTTCTTGCAGCAAAATAGAAGACATCGCCTCAGAGACGGGTGTCGTCTTCGACACCGACTTGCTCACCAATTTCGCCAGTCTGCAATACATAGATGCGACGGATCCGGATGTAGCCCCCGAAGGGCTCAAGATCGAAATCCTGGGCAAGGACAAGGATCAGATTTACTCGGTACTGGGAGAAAAAAACATCGAGGCGGACGGCGGCAACATCGTCAATCTCGGCGTGCGCAAGATCGTCACCGTTGACGAAAACGACCCGCTCGAGTTCACCATCAAGGTGACGGCTCCCGGCTACCTGCCTTCCTATCGCAACGTGACCATTTACAACCTGGAAGACTTCCAGTTCATCACCATACCGATGGTGCGCGAAGCCAGCGATGCCGATGGCGTGGCCTTCAAAACGGCCAGTGTCGAATTTGGGGCGGAAGGCACGGCAGAAACGATTCAGTTCAAGAGCCGCACGCCGGTCTCGACCCTGCAACCGCTCGAAGTGACCATCCCGGCACAGACGGCTGCCTTTGCGGCAAATGGCCAGAAGCTGCAGGGCGAAGCCGTGGTCCATCTCGGGCAGTTCGACCCGTTCAACCCCATGGCCATGAAAGCCTTCCCGGGTGAACTTGCCGTGGCCAACTTCCTGAATGAAGAAGGCTTCGACCTGGGCCCCACGGGACTGCGCCCCCTGGCATTCTATGCCCTCGACATGTACGTCAACGGCCAGGAAGTCAAGACCTTCAGTCAGCCCATCACCATTCGATTGCCGCTCGACGCACAGACGATCAACCCCGCTACCGGCAAGCCCGTACAGGTGGGTGACGAACTGGCCGTGGCCAGCTTTGACGAAGAGGCCGCCGTATGGAAGCAGGAACAAACCGTAACCGTGCAAGCGGACAATCTGGGCCGCATGTACGTGCAGTTCGAGCAACCGCACCTCTCTTTCTGGTTCATCGGGGCCGTGCCCGCCGGATGTAATTACACCTTGCTGCGCATCCAGTCGGACATCCCGAAAGTGGCCGATATCTTCCGGACTTTCTACACGGAACTGGTTGATGCCACAACCGACCAGCCGGTGGCCCAGGGCAGGTATTTCCGATTCTACAACTTCGAGCGTATCTTCATCTTCTTCCCGCCTGCCGGCAATGTGAAGTTGCGCATCTGGGACGGCGACGAAGTGTGCAAGGACGATATGCTGTATGAGTCGCCGGCCTTCAACACCTGCGCAGGTACGTTCTTCAATCCGACCGACATCAACGTGGGTACCAGCCTGCGCAAGGAGGAGTGGACGGAAATCTTCGTCCAGGTAAGTGGGGTATGCCCCAACGGCCTGACCGTACGGCCCACACTGCCCGTCCTGTTCAAAGACCCTGCCTGCCCGGCCTATACACTGCTGGGGAATTTGAAGAGCGGTACGGGCTGGACGACCAAGCTGCGCCAGGGCCAGTACTACGACTTCGCCATCATTTATGCCGGATTGGACCGCCGCATCAGCAACCTGCAGGTACCCACCCAGGATACGGTAATCAACATCGTCAGCCCGGTGTACAACTTCACCGAAACGATCGTGGTGGACTGGGTGCCGGGATCCAATGGCGTGGGTCAGAAATTGCACCTCAACTACCAGAACATTCAGATGCCGCAGCTTGCCTGCGATGAGTACCTGATGTACTTCAATCCGGACGGCACGCCCATCAACCCGGGCAACGGCAATTGATTGCAATGACCTGTGGCCAACGCGAAACAGCCACTTCACACATAGGCCTTTGCCATAAGATCATCATCGCCGGCCCTGGTACTCGGGCCGGCGATTCTTGTTTTTTGCAGCGACTCAACAAGGAGCCATGAAGCGCAACACCTGATTTGTCCGGCAACGCTCTGCGGGATCAATTCGCCCCCCGATCAGCCTCAAGGGAAACAGGTACCCAACTGCTCGGCTTTGCCGTTTCTGTGTAAATCTTCTCATAATATTCTCGGGCCATGCGCTTGCTGTCGAAGAAGGGGATGATCTCCCGCATGCTGTTGGCCCGGATGGCGGCCCACCGGGTCCGATCCTCGTAGTAGGTGGGCAGAATCCTGTGGTTGATGATGCGCATGAGGTTGCTCCGATCCTGTTCGTCAATCTTTTCCAGCGGTTGGCCCGGGTCGGCAGGGGGCACCACAAAGGCGTTGTGCCCATCACGGGCGAACTCGGGAATCCAGCCATCCCAGGTGGAGCAATTGATCGCACCGTTCATGGCGGCCGTCATGCCACTGGTGCCCGATGCCTCGCGCGTCACGCGTGGATTGTTTAGCCAGATATCGGCGCCCTTTTTCAAGGCCATCGACAGATTCATCTCGTAGCCCGTCAAAATGGCCACATTGGGGAATTGCGCCGCCATATGGGCCAATCTGTTGAAAGTGGCAATGGCGCCGTAATCCTTCGGGTAGGGCTTGCCCGCCCAGATGATCTGGACAGGCCGTTCCCGGTTGCGCACCAACTCGACGAAAGCGCCCCAGTTGCGCGTGATCAGGTCGGCGCGCTTGTACCCGGCAAAGCGCCGCGCCCAGACGATCGTACAAACATCGGGATCAAACAACTTGCCCGTCTGGTCTGCCACGATTTGGAAAAGTTGCGCCTTCATTTCTCGCTTGCGCTGCTCGATTGCCTCCTCGTCCTGCCTTTCAAGGGCTTCGTACAGAGGCCGGTCGTGCCAGTAGTCAAAATCCTGGGCATTGGTCACGTGCACGATGGGACAGATGCCACCATGGTCGCGCCACATGTCGCGCGCTACCTGGCCATGCAGTTTCGATACTCCGTTGGCGATGCGCGCCATGCGCAGGGCTGCCAGCGAGAGATTGAACGAAGGGCCATCAATGCCGGTGAGCTGCACTACGCGCTCACGGCGCAGTCCGCCAAAGAAACCCATGCGCTCAAGCAGGGACATGTCGTGCGACTCGTTGCCGGCGGGCACCGGCGTATGAGTGGTGAACACCAGTCGCTGCCGCAAAGCCGAGGCCGATTGCAGTTTTTCGAAAAGGTAAAAAGCGGCAGGCAGGCCATGGGCTTCATTCAAATGATACACCTCCGCATCAAACCCGATTTCCTCCAGCAATCGGGCGCCACCCCGCCCCAAAAGAATGTACTGGGCGATTTTGGTCTCTACGTTGTCGTCGTACAGGCGGTGGCAGATGGTTCGGGCCAGGTAGTCATTTTCCGGCACATCGGTCGAAAGCAGAAAAATCGGTGCCGTACCGAACACCTCGGGCGGCAAGTACCAGGCCTTTACCCACACCGGATGGTTGTTCACCTCTATGCGAAAACGAATGCCCGTGTCTTCCAGAAAATTGTAGAAGCGCTCCCGAAAAACGGCTTGCATTTCATTCTGGTCGTTCCACTGCTGCTCGTAATAGCCGTATTTCCACAGGATGCCGATACCGATCAGGTTTTGCCCCAGCGTCCAGGCACTGCGCATGTGCGAGCCGGCCAGATAGCCAAGCCCGCCCGAGTATATCCGGAGTGGATGGTCAATGCCAAACTCCATGCAGAAATAGGCCACCTTTTTTCGGAAGGCATCGCGCACCTCACAGGGCGGTGTGAAAGGCTTCACTATGTCCATAATTGCTGTTTTTTGCTTCTTTTCAATGCATTACAGTAAAAAGGAAACTGCTTCGCAATGCACTGGCGTCAAAAGTACCAAAGCCTGCGGTGCCTCTCCTTTTCAAGCCCAAAGAAAATTTCCGGCACCCTGGAAAGCTCAAAATTTTCGAGAATCAGTCACGCGGACACAGAAAAGAGATCCCGATTCCCGAAATTTCGTCAAAAGACCGCACGCCCACCCCAGGAGCTCGAAGTATCTTTTGAGGGCAGTGCCCCCGAAACTGATTCAAGACTGCGGTTTTTTGTTCGGACGATGGACAATTTTCCCGGCTGATTTGAAAAAAACCGAGGAACCGAAGAACCGACAATCTGATACAAACAACTGACAATCAATAAAAAACCTTAAACTTTAAACCCTAAACTCTAAACCTTTTCGCACCCGGCTCATTTTCGGGATGCGGAATCATCTGTTCAAAGACACCGCCCCCGATTGGCATTGCCCGGCACATATACCCAATTCAGGGTATTTTGTGACCAGGCTGCCGGCTCTTTTGCTACTTGCCAATTTTTCGGCATATCTTGCAAGTGAGTGAGCGGGTACTGGCAATGGCCAGAGGCGCTCCTTCCCTGATTTTGACAAGCCAGAGCCTTCACGCCAACACGACATGTGTTCAAAATATTGATTTGCAACAAAATGCAAATCAATCAATTCAGACATTCTCGACATCTACCTGCCTCAGCTTTTTGAAAGGGTTGCCGGGACGATGGACCCGAGCAGCTTTCCCTTCGTGGCCTGATCAATGACGCAATGCACACAAAGATTGCCACTTTGTGACAACGAATTATTGTCTCAAAAAACGAATCACCCTATGGACAAACGATTACCCTTCGTGCGGGCATTCATCGTCATGGCATGTATCCTGGGCGGCACGGCATTGCCGCTCATGGCCCAGGTGACCGTCGTGCTGCAAGCCACCGAACCTACCTGCGGCGGCTTCAGCAACGGCGCCGTGACGGCCAATCCATCGGGCGGCACCCCGCCTTATACCTACCTGTGGAACACGGGCGACACGACACAGACGATCTACAATTTGCCGGCAGGCACGTACAGTGTGATCGTAACGGACGCCGTCGGAGATACCGGCTATGCGAGTATCACGCTCAGCGAGCCGCCACCGCTTTGGGCCGGCATCAGTCACGACAACTGCTCGCTGCCGGCCACCCTCACCGCCAATGTCAGCGGGGGCACGCCCAACTATTCTTTCAACTGGAGCACCGGTGCCACCACCCAGACGATCAGTGGGCTGCCGGCAGGCTACTACTGCGTGACCATCATGGACGCCAACCTCTGCGGGGTGGTCACCTGCACGACGGTGGCCGACACCGCCCTTTCGGCCCAGGTGAGCACGACCGATGCCCAGTGCACCGGCACAGGCGGTACCGCCACGGCCACAGCCATCGGAGGCGTGAGTCCGTACAGCTATCTGTGGAACACAGGGGACACCATCGCCACCATCGGCAACCTGGCGCCAGGCACCTACAGCGTCACCATCACCGATGCCAGCGGCTGCACGGCCACGGCCTCGGGTGTGGTACAGGCGGCAGGGGGCATCTCGGCCTGGCTGACCGTCAACCATCCGGTATGCGACCAGAACAACGGCAGCATTTCGGCCAACCCCATGGGCGGCACGCCCCCCTACACCTACCAGTGGAGCAACGGCATGACGGGACCGATCATCACCGGCTTGGGGCCCGGCACCTATACCGTCACCATCACCGATGCCAATGGCTGCGTGGGCACCAAGTCGGCCACGCTGGTGGACCAGAGCACCCTCGTGGTGACGGCCACGGCCACGCCAGAGTCCTGCGCCGGCGCACAGGACGGTACGGCTACCGCCACCGCCTCGGGCACCAATGCAGCCGTCACCTTCGCCTGGAGCAACGGCGCCACCGGCCCGACCATCACGGGCCTGGCACCCGGCACCTATACCGTCACCGCCACCGATGCCAACGGCTGCACAGACACCGCCTCGGCCGTAGTGGCACCGGGCCCGGCCCTGACGGTGAACGTGGCCACCTACGACGTCACCACCTGCGGCGGCAACAACGGCTGGGCCACGGCACAGGCCTCGGGAGGCACGCCACCCTACACCTACCAGTGGAGCAACGGCGCCACCGGCGCGACCGTCACGGGTTTGCCGGCAGGCACTTACACCGTCACGGCCACCGACGCCAACGGCTGCAGCGGCACGGCTACGGCCATCATCAACGAGCCACCCAACCTCGGCGTAAACGTCGTGGCCACGCCCTATCTGTGTCCGGGCCAGAGCAACGGCCAGGCCCTGGCCTTCGTCAGTGGCGGCACCATGCCCTACTTCTTCCTCTGGAACACCGGCGCCACCACACCCTCGATCAGCAACCTCGGCCCTGGCACCTATAGCGTGACCGTAACCGATATCAACGGCTGCAGCGGCACCGACACCGTCGTCATCGCCAATGCCGCACCCGACTTCGTGCTCGACGTGATCCTCAATCCGCCGCTGTGTCACGGCGACAGCAACGGCAGCATCGAAGTAACGGGCTGGGGCGGCACCCCGCCCTATACCTACCAATGGAATACGGGCAGCACCAACAACGTGTTGACCAACATCCCGGCAGGCACCTACATCGTCACGGTGACCGAGTCAAGCGGATGCAGCCTCGTGGACACCATCGAGTTGCCCGAGCCCGCACCCCTCGTGGCGCAGACCAGCCTCACTCCGACCGACTGCAACGGCCAAAACGGCAGTGCTTCCGTCACCGTCAGCGGTGGCACGCCCCCCTACACTTATCTGTGGAACACCGGCGCCACCACGCCCACCATCACCGGCCTGACGCCCGGCAGCTACAGCGTGACGGTGACCGACGGACATTTCTGCACGGCCTTCGGGCTGGTGTACCTGCCGGCGCCCAACCCGCCGCAAGTGACCATTTTTGGCGAAAGCCCGGACTGCAACGGCGCACAAAACGGCTTTGCCTCGGCCGTGGTGACAGGTGGCGCCCCGCCGCTCACCTACCTGTGGAATACCGGCGCCACCACACCCATGATCCAGGGCCTCGGCGCGGGCACCTACAGCCTCACCGTCACCGATGCGCTGGGTTGTTCCGACTCGGCCAGCATCACGCTGACACAACCCGACACGCTGATCATTGACGTCGTCCTCACGCCGCCCCTCTGCGCCGGCGACAGCAACGGCAGCATCCAAGTGAGCGGCTGGGGCGGCACCCCGCCCTATACCTACCAGTGGAATACGGGATCCACCTCACCGCTCCTGACGGGCATACCTGCCGGCATCTACACCGTGACCGTGACCGACGCCAACGGTTGTGCGCTTTCGCAAAACATCGAGCTGCCCGAGCCACCACCGCTGATGGTACAGGTGAGCACCACGCCCAGCGCCTGCAACGGCGCCACCGGCACGGCCACCGCCACCGCCTCGGGTGGCACCCCGCCCTATTCCTTCCAGTGGAGCAATGGCCAGACCGGCCCCACGGCAACAGGCCTGGCCCCCGGCACCTATACGCTCACCGTCACCGACGCACACAACTGCGCCAAGGCCGTACTCGTGACCATCGTGCAGCCCGACCCGCCGCAGGTGGCCATCGAGGTGACGGATGTGAGTTGCCCGGGCGCCATGGATGGCAGCCTTTCGGCAAATGCCACCGGCGGCACGCCGCCCTACACTTTCCAGTGGAGCAATGGCCAGACCGGCCCGACGATCTCCAATTTGCCGGCAGGCACCTACAGCTTGACCGTCACCGACGCCAACGGCTGCGCCGCCACCGCATCGGCCACCATAGGCGAACCGACTGCCATGGTGCTCGAGCTGACCAGTAGTCCCGAGAGCTGCATGGGCGACAACGACGGTGCGGCCATGGTGCTGGTCGTGTCGGGCGGCGCCGCGCCCTACAGCTACCTGTGGAGCACAGGCGCCACCACGGCCGCCATCACCGGCCTTGCGCCCGGCACCTACTCGGTCACGGTCACCGATGCCAACGGCTGTACGGCCAACGGCACCGTGGTCGTAGCCATGGGCACCAACCTTCAACTGAGCGTCACGCCCTACCCCGTGGCCTGCCATGGCGACTCGACGGGTTCGGCCGCGGTCACCGTCAATGGCGGAGGCGCGCCCTTCACGTATCAGTGGAGCAACGGCGCCACCGGCCCCCTGGCCGCCAATTTGCCGGCAGGTACCTACAGCGTCACGGTGACCAACAGCCAGGGATGCAGCGCCACGGCCAGCACCACCGTCACCGAGCCGCCCGCGCTGCTGCTCAGCCTCGCCGGTACCAACCCGGCCTGCTCCGACAGCCACGACGGCACCGCCACGGCCATCGCCAGCGGTGGCACACCGCCCTACGCCTTTGCCTGGAGTACGGGCGACAGTACGGCAACCATCGGGGGGCTTGGCCCGGGTACCTACGCGGTCACGGTGACCGATGCCAATGACTGCACGCTGAGCGACAGCATCGCGCTCGAAGCACCGCCCGCAATCGCAATCGAGATCCAGACGACGGGTGCCTGCGCCGGCAGCAGCAACGGCAGTGCCACGGCACAGGTCAGTGGAGGCACGCCGCCCTACACCTACCTGTGGAGCACCGGCCAGACGACACCGTCCATCGCGGGCGTGGCGCCGGGCACCTATGGGCTCACCGTGACCGATGCGTCAGGCTGCATCGCTTCCGCAAATGCCGAAGTGCCGGCCTTCCCGCAGCCGTCCTGCAGCATCGAAATCGTGCAACCGGTCAGCGAACCGGGAGCCAGTGACGGCGTGGCAGAAGCCGTAGCCACCGGCGGCACGCCGCCTTACAGCTACCTGTGGCATGACGGCCATACCGGTGCCATGCACGCCAACCTGCCGGCAGGACCGATCAGCGTCACCATCACCGACGCCAACGGCTGCACCACCACCTGCAGCGCTGAGATGCCGGCACCGGCCAAAATCGGCGACTACACCTGGCTCGACCTCAACATGAACGGCATTCAGGACGTGGGCGAACCCGCCATCGCCGGCATCCCTGTGGTGCTGTCGGGCACCAGCGCCGACGGCAACCCCGTCTCGGGCAGCACCCTCACCGATGCCGATGGCATGTACATGTTCCTCGTGCCGCCGGGCACCTATAAAGTCACCTTCACACCGCCCACGGGCTATCAGTTCACCAGTCCCGACCAGGGCGCCGACGACGCCCTCGACAGCGATGCCGACCCCGTCACCGGCATGTCGCCCATGGTGACCGTGGCGGCCGGCGAGTACAACAACACCATTGACGCGGGCTTCTTCCTCAGCGATTCCTGCCAGAACGTGACCTATCCGGGCATGATCTGCTGCGACCAGGTGCTCTGCGGGCCCGGCCTTACGCCTGACCCCATCACCGAAATGCTGCCGCCCGTGGGCGGCACCGGCCCGCTCGAGTACATGTGGCTCTACAACCTCGAGCCCGGTCCCTTCGATCCCAACGTGTGGACCCCCATCCCCGGCGCCTACGGGCCCGAGTACCAGCCCGGTCCGCTTGAGCAGACCACCTGGTTCGTGCGCTGCGTGCGTCGCGTGGGCTGTGAAGTGTGGTTCGAGACCAACGTGGTGATGATCGAGGTGGACAGCCAGTCGTTCGCCCAGATCATCGCGCCCGACACCGTATGCGTCAACACGCCCGTGACCATGACGGCCGGCGACCCGGGCGCCGGCGCCACCTACTACTGGCACTTCGGCTTCGGCGCTACGCCGCAGACGAGTACCAACCCGACCGAACAGGTCACCTGGAGCGTGCCGGGCGTCAAGGTGGTGCATCTCGAAGTGACGCGCAACGGCTGCACCACTCAGACCACCGAACACATCGTGGTGTCGAACGATCCGGTCTATTGCGGCGGGCCCCTCGTCGTGACGGCCACGCCGCTGAGCCAGACCGTGGTCCACCTCGAATGGAGCCGCGAAGGCACCCAGAGCGACGATTACCGCTACGTGGTGGAATGGTCGCCGGATGGCACGGCGTTCGAGGCTCTGGCCACGCTGTACGGCAAAACCGACGCACAGGGCGCTTATTATCAGTATTTCGACGAGTCGCCCAAGCAGGGACGCAACTTCTACCGCGTGCGCCTCGAGTCGCCTTCCGGCGAAACGCTCGTGTCCAACGTGGCGGAAGTCACCCTGACCGGCCGCGTGTCGATCGCCATGCTCTACCCCAACCCGGCTTCCGAAACGGCATGGCTCGAACTGCTCGAAACACCCCAAGCCGACGAAGTGGCATGGACGCTCTGGTCGCCCGAAGGTCGGCTTTTGCGCAAGCAAACAATAGACACCGGCCAGGTGCGTCATGCCATCGAGCTCGGCGATTTGCCGAAAGGCATCTACCTGTTGGCGGTGCAGTACGACGGCCACACGCAAAAAGTGTTCAAGCTGGTGAAACTGTAAATGGAGGAGTTGATGTTGAGCGCCTGAGGGCGTTTGCGAACATTTGAAAGATTTGGAAACGCACACCAAAGCAAAGAGCAGGGCCGAAAATCCGGACCCTGCTCTTTTTTCGTTCTCGTAAAAACAGGCAATCAGTCGTCGCGACGGGGACCGCGGTTGCGCGGCCCACCGCGGCGCGGGCCACGGCCACGATGGCCGCCTCGCCCATGCCGACGCTCGCCACCGTTGTCTTGGGCACCCTCGGGTGCAGGAAGCAGTGCTTTGCGCGACAGGCGATACTTGCCCGTCCGGCTGTCGATGTCGATGAGCTTGACCTTGACGCGGTCGCCTTCCTTGAACACCTCCGAGACGTCCTCGATGCGCGAGTGCGAGATCTCGGACACGTGCAACAGGCCCTGACGACCGTGAAACTCGACGAATACGCCATAGGGCATCACACTGCGCACCACGGCATCGTACACGTCGCCCACTTCGGGCATGAAGGTGATCTCGCGGATGCGCGCCAGGGCCTTGTCGATCGATTCCTTGTCGGCGCTGGCGATGTGTACCACGCCCTTGTCGCCCACCTCTTCGATGTTGATGGTGGTGCCACTCTCGTTCTGGATCTCCTGGATGATCTTGCCCCCCGGGCCGATGACGGCACCGATGAAGCTCTTGTCGATCTCGATCTGTACGATGCGCGGCGCGTGCGGCTTGAGGTCTTCGCGCGGCTCGCTGATGACCTTGTTCATCTCGTTGAGGATGTGCAGACGGCCGGCGCGTGCCTGCTCGAGGGCCTGTTCGAGCAATTCATACGAGAGTCCTTCGATCTTGATGTCCATCTGGCAGGCGGTGATGCCCTTTTCGGTACCGGCCACCTTGAAGTCCATGTCGCCGAGGGCGTCCTCGTCGCCGAGGATGTCGCTGAGCACGACCGTGCGCTCACCATCGGAGATGAGGCCCATGGCGATGCCCGACACGGCGGCCGAAACGGGCACGCCGGCATCCATCAGCGCCATCGAGCCGGCACAGACGGTGGCCATCGAGGAAGAACCGTTCGACTCGAGGATGTCGGACACGATACGGATGGTGTAAGGGAAATCCTTGGGCAGCACGGGTGCCAAGGCGCGCTTGGCCAGGTTGGCATGTCCCACCTCGCGACGGCCGGGGCCGCGCAGCGGCTTGATTTCACCTACCGAGAAGGGCGGGAAGTTGTAATGCAGGATGAAGTTTTCGTAGTACACCTCGAGGGCCTTGTCCACCATCAGCTCGTCGAGCTTGGTGCCCAGGGTGAGCGAGGTGAGCGACTGGGTTTCGCCCCGGGTGAAGATGGCCGAGCCGTGGGCCGAAGGCAGATAGTCCACCTCGCACCAGATGGGACGGATCTGGTCGGGTTTGCGGCCGTCGAGGCGTACCCCTTCGTTGAGGACGATCTGGCGAATGGTCTCCTTCTTCCACTTGTCGAAGTAGCGCTCCACGAGGGCGCCCTTCTCTTCCATGTACTCCTCGCCCTTCTCCTCGGTCATCTTCTCGACGAGCTCCTTTTTCAGGTCGTCGAGCTGGCCGCGGCGGGTGTGCTTGTCGAGGAATGCCTTGGCGATCTCGGTGACGCGCGGCTCGACGAAGGCCTTCACTTCGGCCTCGAGGGCTTCGTCCTCTTCGGGAGGAGCCACCTCGCGCTTGTTGAGGGCCTTCTCACCCACTTTTTGCGCCAGATCGATCTGGGCCTGGATCTGCACCTTGATGGCGTCGTGGCCGGCCTTGATGGCTTCGACCAGTTCCACTTCCTGGCACTCTTTGGCCTCGCCTTCCACCATCACGACGTTGTCGGCCGTGCCGGCCACGATGATGTCGAGCCGGGCACGATCGAGATCCTTGCGCAAGGGATTGATGACGTATTCGCCATCGATCTTGGCCACGCGTACCTCAGAGATGGGGCCCAGGAAGGGGATATCCGATACGGCAAAGGCTGCCGAGGCGGCAAGGGCCGCAAAAGCATCGGGCAGCACCTCGGGATCGCCCGAGATCAGGTTGATGATCACCTGCGTCTCGTTCATGTAGCCCTCAGGAAACAGGGGCCGGATGGCGCGGTCCACCAGGCGCGACACGAGAATCTCGTAGTCGGAAAGGCGCGCCTCGCGACGGAAGAAGTTGCCGGGGATCCGGCCTGCCGATGCGAATTTTTCCTGATAGTCCACCGAGAGCGGGAAAAAGCTCTGTCCTTCCTTGGGCTCTTTGGCCGACACTACCGATGCGAACAGCATCGTCTTGCCACATCGAACCACGACGGAGCCGTCGGCCTGGGTGGCCAGCTTGCCGGTTTCGATGATCACCTCCCGCCCGTCGGGCAAGTTGAAGGAGGTGGTAATTGGTGTTTGTTTACCCATTTTCTTGAATCTTGATATTTAACCTTCGTTGTAACCACAATCGGCGGATGTGTCTGGTTCCGCACAGCGGAAGCCGCCACACATCAGCAGGCGCAATTTCGCAAATCATTCCTTCGTCTATACGCTTTGGCGCATGCGAAGTTGGGATTTTCCGAATTGCGAGGCGATCCGGCAGGGCCATGGCCCCCCGAACCTCTTCGATGCTTCGACCGACCTTGCCTGGAACAATTGCCATTTGCCGAAAGGCGCATGCCTGCCCGCACAAGGTGCCGGGGCCATGCCTGAACCGGAAAGCGTAGGGGAAAGGATTCCTTGCTCGGAACGAGCCGTCGGGCCCCGGGCCCAAAGTAAAAAAGTGCTCCGCAAATGCGAAGCACTTTTTCAGGGTCGCCATCAACCGCGAATACCGAGTTCCTCGATCAATGCGCGATATTTCACGATATCTTTGCGCTTCAGGTAGTTGAGCATCTTGCGACGACGACCTACCAGGCGCAGCAGCGAGCGACGACACGAGTGGTCCTTCTTGTTCTGCTGCAGATGCTCCGAGAGCTTCTTGATGCGGTAGGTAAACAGCGCGATCTGTCCTTCGATCGAGCCGGTGTTCTGGGCCGAGCCTCCGTACTTTTCGAAGATCTCGGCCTTCTTTTCTTTGGGAAGGTAAACTGGCATTGTGTGCATTTTTACCGTTAGTGATTACGAAAATCAGTTACAGCGGCCGCAAAGGTACGGTTTCTTCCTGTATACTCAACGCAATTCGGTTTGGGAATTATTGACGACAGTCAATGGACGATTTTTTCCGAGATGGAGAGAGGAGAGATGGAGTGAGGGAGTGACCGGCCGCGCAAACTGCGTCAAGCTGCGCTTTCTGCGGCCGAAGGCTGCGGTTTTGATGAATGAGGAACCGAAGAATGAGCCTACTGAAATCCGTAACACCGTGACGACGTGACGCGTAACGCGTGACATCATAAATAACAAACTGAATTAAAACAAAAAACACATTACGAATCGTTGCGTTCCCGATACTCGGGACAGGCTTTTGCGTCCCCGACTGGCGTCGGAGCCTGTCCCGGTTTACCGGGAACAAGCTTTCCGACAAGTCGGAAC
>WFYJ01000153.1 GCA_015490175.1 Saprospiraceae bacterium
AACCCTCAACGACAGGTAAAAACTGCGTGCAAACTGCGGCGCTCTGCGGCCGAAGGCTGCGGTTTCAATGACTGAGGAACCGAGAAACCGAAGAACCGAGTATTTGAAAATACTGATAATCAACGAGAAAAACTTTAAACTTTAAACTCTAAACTCTAAACCCTCAACCCTCAACCCTCTTTTGCATGCAATCCCACCACCCGCAGGAACAAAAATGCCATCACACCGCGCGATGCAATGGCATTTCTTGAATCCGCCTTTCGGCAAACAGGGCCCGGGGGTCAGGCTTCGACCAACTGGTCGATGAGGGCGCACAGCCGCTCGAATATTTCTTCGATGCTGCCGATGCCGTGCACCTTGTGCGCCTTGTCCTTTTCGGCGTAGTAGGCAAAGACGGGGGCCGTCTCCTTTTTGTACACCTCGATGCGCTTGCGGATGATGCTTTCGTCGTTGTCGTCGGGTCGGCCGCTCGTCTGGCCGCGCTTGAGGATGCGCTTGACGATCTCCTCGTCGTCCACATCGAGTGCGATGAGGGCGCTCACCTCCGCGCCTTTCTCAGCGAGCAGCTTGTCGAGGGCCTCGGCCTGCGCCACAGTGCGCGGAAAACCGTCGAAGATGAAGCCCTTGGCATCGGGATGGGCCTCGACCTTGTTGCGCAACATGCCGATGGTCACCTCGTCGGGCACGAGCTCTCCTGCCTCGATATAGCGCTTGGCTTCCTGCCCCAGCGGCGTGTTGTGGCTCATCTCGTAGCGAAACAGGTCGCCCGTGGAGATATGTACCAGACCATAGCGTTCCACCAATTTGGCGGCCTGGGTGCCCTTGCCCGAACCCGGCGGGCCGAAAAGTATCAGATTAATCATGGCTCGTTGGTTTGTCTGAAAAATCAGGCGCTTCTCGCAAGGGCTGCGAAAATAAGGAATTAGCCCGAGCCCGAACGGCAGGGGCTGACACATATCAGCACATGGCCGCAGCGCTACTGGCCCATCAAGTTGCGAAACTCGGCGATTTTGCCGCGCCAGTACGACGATTCCCCGATCACCTCTTCCACCACGCCCCGCGAGCTGGACGAATGAATCATGTGGATGCCTCGACCATCTACGGCACTGACGATGCCCACGTGAAAGACGCGCCCGCCGGGCGTGCGCCGGAAGGCCACCAGATCGGCCGGTTGCACCTTCGCACGGGGCACATCTTTACCCTGAGCTGCCTGATCGGCAGACACGCGCGGCAGCTCGATGCCGTAGCGCGCATAGACGTGCTGCACCAGGCCAGAACAGTCGAAGCCCCGGTCCGGGTCGGTGCAGGCAGGCCGGTAGGGTTTGCCCACCAGGCTGCGCGCATAGCGGACCAGCTCATGGCGCACCGATGTCTCCCTGTTTTCGGCAGCATCGGCATCCACCGGTACGGCGACGAAAGGCCCACAACCATTCGCCAGCAGGGCGATCAGCGCGAGCAGCAATAGACGAGCATGCATACGCAGGAATTCAATGAGTACGGCAAGACAACCCGCACACGCCTTCAAAAGATGGGGATGCTCCGGATTTTCCGCACAAGTGTACCAATAACGACACGCGCCCTCAGTCCTTGATGGTGAAGCGGTCGCGGTCGGCCAGGAAGTTGAAGCGCTGGCGGTAGTGGAGCATGTCTTCGCGGTCGAGCGAAAGAGTGAAAACGTCTTCCACTTCTTCGACCTGATACTCCACCTCGCCCCGATAATCGACGACTGAAGTATCGCCGGCGTATTCATGGCCGTTGGGGTCGATGCCCACGCGGTTGACGCCGGCCACGAAGCACTGGTTTTCGATAGCGCGCGCAATGAGGAGTTGCTGCCAGTGTCGCCGGCGCGGCTCGGGCCAGTTGGCCACGTACACGAGCAGATCGAAGTCTTCGGTGTTGCGGCTCCATACCGGAAAGCGCAGGTCGTAGCAGATGAGCGGACAGATGCGCCATCCGCGCCATTCGACCACGAGCCGGCGCGTGCCCGCCGTATAGACGCGGTGCTCACCGGCCAGCGTGAAGAGGTGCCGCTTGTCGTAGTACTGCAGGTGGCCGTCGGGCGGCATCCAGATCAGGCGGTTGTAGTAGTGTCCTTTCTCTTCGATGACCAGGCTGCCTGTGACCACGGCATCGAGACGGGCGGCTTGCGCGCGCATCCACGCCACCGAAGGGCCTTCCATGGGCTCGGCCACGGCGACAGCATTCATCGTGAAGCCGGTGGTCCACATCTCCGGCAGAATGACCAGGTCGGTCTTGCCCGCCAGCGGTTCGATCCATTTTGCGAAAGCCGCCCGGTTGGCTTCGGGGGCCTCCCATTCGAGCGGGGCCTGTACGGTGGTGATGCGCAAACTTTTCATAGGGCCAAGATAGCCATGCACAAGCGCAAATTGGGAACCTGGACTGAGATAGCGTGAGGAGCGATGGAGTGACCGCGTCAGCATGCAGCTGAAAGCTGCGGTTTCAATGAGTGGGGAACCGAGGATTTACACCTCCGGCGATTGGGGTTGCATATACTCAAATCAAAGTGGTTTGGGAAATCCTGTCGCAATGGTTGAGGGTGTAGCGTTGAGGGTTGAGGGTTTAGAGTTTAAAGTTTTTCTTGTTGACTATCAGGTTTTTGTCAAATCCTCGGTTCCTCGGTTCCTCGATTGCTCAATCAAAAATGTCCATTGACTATCGTCAAAAATTCCCAAACCGGATTGCGTTGAGTGTAACATTCTGTTCCCGGACTTTTCAGGCAAAAACAAAACAAACATCAAGCGCCGCCCTGACGGGCGGCGCTTGTCTCAACAGGCGCCGGTCGTGCGCATGGCCGCACGAGCGGCGGTCTCAACGTGGGGCCAAGGCCCCGCTCAACTGTGTCACTGCCTGTCGCATGACCGCCGCCATGCAAAATACTTCTGCACGCAACTTCATTCGCCGGTGCTGCAATCCAAACAACTGACAATCAGGGCAAAAAACACTCAATCCTGCATCCTCAACCCTCAACGCGAAGAGGGCTGCCCGTAGTGGACAACCCTCTCCTTGTCGTTTTTCCGAAGGGAAAATTACTTCTTCTTGGCAGCCTCTTCAGCCTTCGAAGCGGCGCTGCGCAAGGCGCGCGGAATCTCGATCGTGGCGAGCGGAATGCCCGGCGCGTTGAGAATTTCGACGCCTTCCAGGCCTGCGATGTCGCGCACGCGCACCGACTGACCGAGGTTGAGATTCGAAATGTCCACCGTCACTTCGCTGACGAGGTGTTCGGGCGTCGTGCGAATCTTGACGCGGCGCACCTTCTGGATGAGCTTGCCACCGGCACGCACACCGGGCGCCGTGCCCGTGAAGCGTACCGGCACCTCCACCTTGATCTTGCGGCCCGGCACCAGCATCTGGAAGTCGATATGCTGGATGGTCTCCTTGACGGGGTGGAACTGCACTTCCTTGACGAAGCACTTGTAAGTCTTGCCATCCACTTCGATCTCGGCCAGCTTGAAATCGGGAGTGTAAATCAGCGACTTGACATCATTCCAGTTGGTCGTAAAGTGCACGGGTTCGCCTTCGGCGCCGTAGATCACTGCCGGAATCACGCCTGCGCGGCGATAGTCTCTTGCAGCTTTGGTGCCGGTCTTTTCACGGGGCGTACCCTTGAAGGCCACTACTTGCATGTCTGTTTATTTTTACGGGAATTCGTCTGATTTTCCAAAAAGGCTCGCAAAAATAGCACTTGTCTGATAACCAGCCAAAGCAGGCTCCAATTTTTTGAAAAACAGAGGGGACACACCCTGCGGTCTGTCCCCTCCGAATGGTTTATGCTGTGCGCAGCATCAGAAGAACTTCGCGCGATAATCTTCAATGTCAGCCAGCTCTTTGAGTGCATCCATGACGCGGGCCTGGATCCACGAGCGGGCGCTCAGCGCGGCCGTCTGGCGGAAGATGGCCAGGTTGGCCGGCGGCGTGGGTGCCGGCTTGAAGGTGATCTTGATGACGTACACGCCATTGTTGCCAGTGATGGGATCGGACTGCTGGCCCTGGTCGAGCACGAAGGCCCAGCCCAGCACGCGCGGCTCGGTACCGATGCCAGGGATGACCGACGAGCCGAAGTTGACGTTCTGTGCTGTATCCACGCTCAGCTCATACTGCGCGGCGATGGCTTCGAGCTCCTTGCCCTTGATCTGCTCGCTGATGATGGCGCCTTTCTTCTCGTTGAGCACCAGCGGCTCGATCTCGTCGCGGATGTAGTCCACGCTGGGCAGACCGGGCTCCTGTACGGCCTGCAGGGCCGCCACCACGAACTTCTCCACGTAATATGCGCCCTCGGGCTGGAAGGTGTAGATGTTGGGCGACACCTCGCCCACATCGGGCTCACCCGTGTTGGGGTCGTAGCCAAAGGCCCAGCGCACGATCTCGCGCGCAGCGGGGCCCGAACCCAGCGCGCCAACGCTGTAGTCGTTGGCCGTGAGCGGGGGCGATACCTCGAGCGTCAGGTCGGGGCGCTCGGCCACGGCGGCGCGCAGCGCTTCGAGCGTGGGATATTGCTCCACGAAGTCGAGCGCTTCGTTGCGCACCCGGCTTTGTGTCTCTTCGCTGGGCACGATGGGCTGGGTGATGTAGGCCAGCTTGACGGCCTCGGTGTTGTTGATGAACTTGCGGTCGGTCACCTCGACAAGGTGGATGCCAAACTGGGTATAGACGACCATCAGCTTGCCGGGCTCGCCCTCGAAGAAGCAGGCATCGTTGAAGGGCTTGACCATCATGCCTTCGCCAAACCAACCCAGGTCGCCGCCTTTGCCGGCATTGGACGGGTCGTCGCTGAACGCTGCGGCCAGCGAGTCGAAGGTGGCCTGGCCCGTCTCGATCAGGTTCTTGAGACTGTCAATGGTGCGCTGGGCCTGGGCCAACTGCTGGGACCCCTCTACGCGCTTGAGGATGTGGCGGGCGCGCACCGAGTCGGGCACGACCTTGCGATCGAGTACCTTGACGGCGCGGTACTCGCCCTGATCAATGTAGGGGCCGATGACCGAACCGATGGGAGCCACGAAGACCGTGTCGGCAATGACGGGCGGCAGTTGCTCCTTCTTGACGTTGGTCTCGATGTAGCCGTAGTTGTTTTCCACGAACAGGCTGTCGTCTTCCGTTTCGGCGAAAGCCGGAATGAGGTCGTCGATGGTTTTGCGCAAAGCCGCCGAATCTTCGGGTGTGGGCACCACCTCGAAGGCCACATAGGCCACGCGACGCGTCTCCTCGTCCTGCCAGTACTTGGCCTTGTGCGCTTCGAGGTAGTTTTCAAAATCTTCGTCGGTGAGCGTCACCTCGCTGTTGTCCACCACATCGTAGGGCACCTGCACGTAGGCGAAGTCCACCTTCTGCGCCTGCTCCTCGCCCAGCATTTCGAGTTGCCAGTTGGGCGTATAGACGGCCTTGGTGAGCATGGTGGTGAGCTTGCGCTTGAGCGCATCGGTGATGATTTCCTTTTCCTGTATGGCCCAGAACTGGCGCAGTTGCGGGTCGAGCGTGCCGTTCTGGATGGCCGTGCGGTACTGGTTGAGGATGTTGCGATCGACCTGACCGGTGTTGGGATTGACGAAGCGCTGCTGGATGATGGGACTGAGGTTGACGCCGAACTGGAGGTCCACCAGCTCTTCTTTCGACACACCCAGGCCGATCTCTTCGGCCTCTTCCTGCAGCAGCGTCTCCTCCACATAAAAGTTGAAGAGGTAGTCGCGGCGGGCGTACACGTCGGCGCCCGAGTTGCCGTACAGTATCTGATCGACGCGGTTGAACTCGTTCACGTCCACCTTGCGGCCGTCGATGTCGGCCAAGCGGGTGCGGCCCGAGCCAAAGACGCTCTGCTGGCCCGACACCATGTCCATGAGCACGAAACCGCCCAGACCGAGTGCCAGCAGCACGACGAGCAGCCAGCTATTGTTCCTGATTTTGCTGATAAGAGCCATAAGAATACATTCGTTTTGAATAGCGAGGGGCAGGCCGGCTTCCGCCAAACGCTGCCACAGTGTGTGTCAAAATATTTTCAACAAACTGACAGCCAAACGTTAAAACAAAAAAAGTAGCAATCCGGAAATGTGTATTGCTACGCTTCGAGGCTGATTCAAAAAAAGCCACGCAAAGGTAATCGGTGGCCTGTGTTTCTCAAAATTTTGCAACCCGCGGAAAAACCACACATCATTCGTACTCCAGATAGGCTGCTGCCGCCTCCAGCTCTTCGTACCACTCGGCCCCGTATTTCCGAATCAACGCCTCCCGGACGAAGCGGTACAGGCGCACCTTTTGGCTGGCGCCCGCGCGGCACGCTTCGCTGCAGATGTCCCAGCGGTCGTAGTTCAGGGCCTCGAAGCCCACGTCCTCGTTTTTGCTCACGCGCACCGGATACAAATGACACGAGATGGGCTTGCGGTAGTCCACGACCCCTGCCTTCCACGCCTGCTCGATGCCGCACCGGGCAATGCCCTGCTCGTCGAAGGTCAGAAAGACACAGGCGCCGTCGTCCATGAGTGCCGTGCCGTATTCCTTCGGCTCGTCGTACCACGCATACAGCCCTTTGGCTTCGATCGCGGCACGCGCCTCGGGGCGAAGGAACGGCTGCAAGTCGGGATAGATGGCCTCGAGGGTATGCAATTCCTCGGTCTCGAGCGGCGCGCCCCAGTCGCCCTCCCGGCAGCACGCCCCCTTGCAGGCATCGAGCTTGCACAGGAAGTATTCCGAGAGCACGTCGTCGTGAATAAGGATATCGCCAACGATGACCATTCCGTCAGTGTTGAAAATTTGGCCAATGCCTTACGTTTGGCCGGCAAAAGTACGGCAAGGCGCCGCATGTGGCGCAAGGGTGTTTGGATTTCGCCTTAACTTGGCCACACTTGCTGAGAGGGAGTGAATGAGTGAATGAGTGAATGAGTGAGTGAGTGAGTGAGTGAGTGGAGAGAGCGATTGTGCAAACTGCCCGACGACTGCCTCTTCTGCGTCCGAAAACTGCGGTTTCAATGGATGAGGAATCGAGGAACCGAGGAATGAGCGCACTGAAAAAAGGTGAAAGATCATTCAGTTACACAGAGAATCCACTGAGGATACACTGATTTTCACAGAGTTATAAAAACTGCGTTCATGCTGCGTCTGCTGCGTCTGAAAGCTGCGGTTTGTTGAAATTTATTCGCAAAAACATTGATTTTACAATTGTTTGATAAAAAAGCCAAACATCAGACCGCAAAGATCAAGTTTCTGCACGCCACTTTTTCAGGGGCCTCAGGAATCGATGATTCGACAAAAAACTGATAGTCAGCAAGAAAAACTTTAAACTTTAAACTTTAAACCCTGAACTCTCAACCTTTTCTGAATCGAATCAAAAAACGCAACCTCATGAGATATTTCATGCTTGCCCTGCTGTGCGCGCTCAGTACAGCGATGAGCTTTGCCCAACAGGACGACCTGGAGCTGAAAGCCCGTCAGGCCACCGACGAGCTTACGGCCCTGTACAAGCTCGACGCGGCCCAGCAACAGGAGATGTATCGCATCCAGTTGCGCAAATACCGGAACCTGCAAGAAATCGCGCCCTACAAAAACACCGACCGCCAACTGTACTACCAGAAGCTCAAAGCCATCCGCCTGGGCACCGACGGTTCCATCAAGCGCTTGCTGCACAACGACCAGATGGCCATCTACTACGAACAGTTGCGCCGGCGCCGCGAACGCGAAGCACAGCTCATCAAAGAGCTGCGCAGCCAGGGCGCCAGCCAGCAGGAAATCGACGAAGCCCTGATCAGCGCGCTGGAAAAGCAGTAGGATGGATGCTGCCCCGTCCCCTCTCCCGATACGGCGCAAATTTTATGCATTGATTAGCACAAACCGCAGCTTTCAGCCGCAGACGGACGCAGTCTGTGCGCAGCTTTTGCAACTCTGTGAAACTCAGTGCATGCTCAGTGGCGCTCTGTGTAACTGAACAATTTTTCGACTTTTTCAGCAGGCTCTTGAATCTAATTCTCGGTTCTTCGGGTTCCTCGATTGCTCAATCAAAAATGTCCATCGGCCATTGACCATCGTCAATAATTCCCCCAACCGCATTGCGTTGAGTATGCTCTTCCGGGGAACAGGCATCACCTCAGCAGGTGCCAGGCAATGAAGCTGGCCGTGTATGCCAGGCCCGTCATGAAGACAAACTGGATGAGCGGCCATTTCCACGAGCCCGTCTCGCGGCGCACCACGGCCATGGTGCTCATACACTGCATGGCAAGCACGTAGAACAACAACAGCGACACGGCCGTAGCCACGCTGAACACCGGCGTGCCGTCGGGGCGCAGGTCGCGCGCCATGTACTGGCGAATGGTGAGCTCGTCGTCGGTGCTGCCGATGCTGTAGATGGTAGCCATGGTGCCGACGAACACCTCGCGTGCCGCAAAGGAAGTGATGAGCGCGATGCCGATCTTCCAGTCGAAGCCCAGCGGCGCGATGGCCGGCTCGATGGCCTTGCCCAGGTGGCCGGCCCATGAGGCCTGGATCTTCTTTGCCGCCACCAGGTTCTCCGTCTCGGTTTCCGACAGTTGGTTGGCGGCCGCTTCGGTCAGGGCCTGCTGTTGGGCTTCGGCCATGGCTCCCGGCGGGCCGTAATTGGCCAGAAACCACAGCACGATACTGATGACGAGAATGATGCGGCCGGCCTCCAGCACGAACGTCCGCACCTTTTCATAAACCGTCAGCGCCACGTTGCGCCAGTGCGGAGGGCGGTACACGGGCAGTTCGAGCAGCAGGAAAGAGCTGCCGCGCCCTTTGAGCACGTACTTGAATACGAGAGCTGCCAGCAAGGCCGCACTGATGCCCAGCAGGTACAGGCCCATGAATGCCACGCCCTGCGCGTTGAACGGCCCCCAGTACAGGTCGGCAGGCACCACAAAACCCACCAGCACGGCATAGACCGGGATGCGCGCCGAACAACTGATGAAGGGCGTGACGAGGATGGTGATGAGCCGCTCCTTCCAGTTGCTGATGGTGCGCGTGCTCATGATGGCCGGAATGGCGCAGGCCCCGCCCGAGATGAGGGCCACGATGCTGCGGCCGTTCAGGCCGAATACCTGCAGCACCCGGTCGAACAGGTACACCACGCGGGCCATGTAGCCCACCTCTTCGAGTATGGAGATGAGCAAAAACAGGATGGCGATCTGGGGAATGAACACCAGGATGCCGCCCAGCCCCGCCACCACGCCGTCGGTGAGCAGGTCGCTCACCCAGCCTTGCGGCAAATGCTGCTTGAGCGTGGCCGACAGCTCGGCGAAGAACGTCTCGATCCAGCCCATGGGCAGCTCCGCCCACGCGTAGATGGCTTGGAAAACCACGAACATGATGGCGAAGAAAATGATCGGCCCGGCGACGCGATGGGTCAGCACCGCATCGAGCCGATCGGTGAAGCTGGTGGCTTCGCCCGAGGGGCGGCGCACCACCTCGCGGATGAGGGGCAAGAAGGCGTCGTAGCGCGCCATCGTCTCGTCGATCTGGTGGCGCAGCGGCTGAAAGCCTTCTTCCTCGACGATGGCCGCGGCCGCCCGCCGCTGCGCTTCGCTCAGAAAGGGCAACTCGTGCCAGTGGTGCGCCCACAACAGCAGGCGGTAGGGTGCCTGCTCTTCGTCGGGCGTCACCTCGCGCGCCATGCGGCGCACCACCGCTTCTTCTTTTGGCGAAAGCCGGTAAAAAGGCTTGTCGGCGCGGAATGCTTCGGGTGCTTGCACCATGCGCTCGAGCAGGGCGCGCAGGCGGTCCACCTGGAAGCCGTCGCGGGCGCTGATGCGCACCACGGGCACCCCCAGTCGCCGCGCCAGCTTTTCTTCGTCGATCTCCAGGCCCTCGCGCTCGGCAATGTCGGCCATGTTGAGGGCCAGCACGACCGGCAAGCCGAGGTCGCGCAACTGGGTGAGCAGCAAGAGATGCTTCTCGAGGTTGGTCAGGTCGGCTACGTACACCACCCCGTCGGGATAGTTGGCGTCGTGGGGATTGGCCAGCACGTTGAGTACCACGCGCTCGTCATCGGCATTGGGGTAGAGGCTGTAGGCGCCGGGCAAGTCCACCACGCGCACAGGCCTGCCGCCAAGCGACAGACGCCCCACCTTCACATCCACGGTGACGCCGGGGAAGTTGGCCACTTTCTGGCGCAAGCCCGTCAGCAGATTGAACAGGGAAGACTTGCCCGAATTGGGGTTTCCCACCAGGGCAAGCGTAAACGGCCGCTGCATCATGGGTCAGAATTCGATTTCGAGTGCGGCGGCCTCGCGGGCGCGCAGCGCAATGTTCTTGCCGTCCATCTTGAGGTAGTAACCCGTATGCCAGGCTTTCACCTGCATCACACATACCTTGCTACCCGGCAAGATGCCCATCACCGCCAGGCGCGAGGCGACGCGCGGGTCCCGGATGCGTACCAGACGGCCGCATTGGCCTTTCTTCCATACAGGAGCAGTAGCTGAGTGGTGCGTGATCATGCGCGTGGTCTTATTTGGACTTAGTTTAATTTATGCCCCAAAAATAGGCACCTCGCCTTTCCGGCCAAGTGATTTTTCTCATTTCGCCGCCAAAATTTACAAGGCACGCCTTTCAGGCACAAGCCGCACAAGGGGTTCCGCGTGCCTCGTCACCTGCCGGCAGGCACTCCGCCCGAGCGGCACACCAGCAGCGGCACGCGGGTGTACCAGGCCAGGGTGGCGGCCTGTGAGCCACTCCACAGCCGCGTCATGAGGTTGTGGTGTCGCGACCAGACGACCAACAGGCCGATGCCCTGCGCTTCGACGAAAGCGTTCAATTCTTTAGCCACATCGGTTCCTTCCAGCAGATGACACCGCACCTCCGGCCCTTTGCGCCTTTCGGCAAAAAACGCCTCCAGCTCGTCGCAGGACACGCGATCGCGTTCGCCCTCGCGGTGCACGTGCACCACGTGCACCACGTGCAGCCGCTGCACCTGATTGCCCGGGAAGCGCGCCGTAAGGTGGATGTACCACGGATCGGCTTCGGTGAGCTGTGCGGCAAAGGCCACTTCGTGGAGCGGCGCAAAGGCGGCGTCGAGCGGCACGACCCACACGGGCCGCTCCGAGCGCTCGACTACGTGCTGCGTCACGCTGCCAAAGAGCCGATCGAGCAAGCCATGCGTGCGCCGCGTGCCCATGAGCACGACAGAAGCGCCATCGCGCCGCGCCACATCGAGGATGGTGCCGCCGGGCGCCCCCACTTCGATGCTCACCTCGACCACCGGCGCGGTCGCGCCTTCGGCCTGGAGGGCACGCCCTTCTTCCTGCACCAGCGTCTCCATCATGGTGCGGGCCGTCTCGATACGGGTGCAGGTAGCTTCGGCAGCCACCACGGGCAGGTCGAGCGCTTCCACCTCGGGAATCACGACGTGCAACAACTGCACTTTGGCACCCACGTGCCGGGCCAGCCGTACCGCATAGCGGAAGGCATTGATGGAAGTGTCGGAAAAGTCTGTCGGACAGAGGATGTGCTGAATGGACGGCAACATAGGGCAGATATTTTTGGACAAAATACCCGACAACCGAGGCCCCCGGCACTGACTTTTTACTCAACGCAATTCGGTTTGGGAATTGCTGACGATAGTCAATGAGCGATTTTCCGAGATGGAGAGAAGAGAGATGGAGTGAGGGAGTGACCGACCGCGCAAACTGCGTCAGCGCTGCGTCTTCTGCGCCGAAGGCTGCGGTTTCAATGGCTGAGGAATCGAGGAACCGAAGAACCGAGGATTTGACAAAAAACTGATAATCAACAAGAAAAACTCTCAACCCTCAACCCTCAACCCTCAACTCTCAACCTTGCGTGCTTCACCTTTCTGCACCCGGTCCATTTTCGGGATGCGCGATCATCTATTTAAGGACACCACCGACTTTTGACATACGGGGCACTGACGGATATCGGTGCGCTGACTTTGCCGCACTTCCCTTTCAGGGATTTTACCAATTTTGGCGGCAGCCCCGAAAGCCGCGGACGCAACGGCAATGAAATGAACAACCAACGACAAACCTGGTTTTGCGTGGCCAATCCCGTGGCGGGAGGGGGCAAGGTAGTGCGCCGACGGCCCCGCATCGAGCGCGCGCTGACACGCGCACGGATTCCCTTCGAATGGCACTGGTCCGAGTCGTCAGGTCATGCGATCGGGCTGGTGCGTGCAGCGGTGGATGCCGGCTACCGACGCTTCGTGGCCATCGGCGGCGACGGCACGGGCCACGAGGTGGTCAATGGCATGCTTTCGCAAACGACAGTCCCCGCCAGCGAGATGTGGTTTACGTTGCTGCCCATCGGCACGGGCAACGACTGGCGCCGTTGCCACGACCTGCCCACCGACATCGGCCAATGGGTCGATCGGCTGCAAGGGGGCCGCTCCGTGTGGCAAGACGTGGGCCGCATCCACTACCAACGCGATGGCCGCACCTGTAGCCGCTATTTCATCAACGTGGCCGGGCTGGCCTACGACGGCTACGTGGGACGCGTGGCCGCGGCGCGCAAGTGGACCCACTTCAGCAAACTGATGTACCTGTGGCTCATCTTTCGCTGCCTGCTGTCGTACGAGCTGCCCGAAGCGGAGGTGGCATTTGGCGAAAGCCGGAAAAAGGGGCGCTTCTTTTCCCTCAATGCCGGCATCTGCCCCTGGTCGGGCGGCGGCATGCGCATGGTGCCTCACGCCTGCCCCGACGACGGCCTGCTGGCCCTCACGCTGGCAGGCGAGGTGAGCGCGTGGGGCGTATTGCGCGCCCTGCCCCTGTGCTACAATGGCAAGATCGCCACCCACCCTGCCGTCGAGACCGACCAGGTACGGGCCGTGACGGTCACTCCCCTCGGCGACAGCGTCGTGGATGTCGAAGCCGATGGCGAGTACCTGGGCGTGGCTCCCGCGCGCATCGAGATCGTGCCCCGCGCGCTCCGGTTGTGGAGGTAGCACCGCCGGCATGGCTCATCCATTCGCGGACGCTCTGTCTGCCCACCACCGAGCGAGCTCTTCGCCCACAAGGTCGTCGTGGGCGGCAGGCAACCAGACCAGGGGCAGGTCCGTGCGCGCCGCAAAGCGCTCCACGGCCGCGCGACGAACGAGCGGATCGTTTTGCCCCATGACCAGCGATACCCGCCCCTTCATGTCGGCAAGCAGCGGATGCAGGCGCCGCCAGCGCACTTTGAACCGGGCCAGCGCACACCAGGTATCGGCCAGGCGGCGCCGGCGCGGCATCGTGTGCAACTGGTAGCGCAGAAAGAACCACGTCCAGCGGTCGAGCAGCCTTACGGCAAAAAGCACCCGCGCCACGCCCATCAGCGCTGCGGGGCGCAACAGCAGCGGCCGGCACGCGCGGCGCAGCCACAACGGCACCGCATCGAGCAAGGTGACCCAGCGCGTGCCGATGCCGTCGGGGGCCAACAGCCACACGCGCTCGGGCGGCCGGGCCAACAAAGGAAGCACGCAGAGCACCAGGCGGCCGCCCATGCTGTAGCCCCCCAGCTCCCAGCGTGCGGCGCCCTCTTGTTGCAACAACGCCTCGATCCAGGCCGACAGGTCGGAAGGGCGCCACTCCCCTTGCCACATGGTACGACCGTGGGCCGGCAGATCGGGAGCAAGAATCGTATAGCGCCGGGCCAGTTCGGGCATGAGCTGCTCGAACAGCAGCCCGCTATCGGCAAAGCCATGAAGCATGACCAGTACGCGCGGCCCCCGACCCATCCGCCAATAGTGCAGCCGGCCGCCCGCGACGGGCAACCAGCGGCTCTGTGGTTCGGCAGACAAGCGGCCCGGGTGATACGGCATGTTTGGGCACATTGAACGTCAGGGCAATCGCAACACGACCTGCGCGCAAAAATGCGCCTTTTTCCTTTGCGATCATCAGCCTGCCAGCGCACCCTGGGGCCCCTTTCCTCATCGCCCTTCGGCAGGGAGGAGGTGGAGAGAGGAGTGAGGAGTGATGGAGAGATGGAGTGACGGAGAGATGCCATACCGGTTTGACCGATTACACCGATTTGACCATATTCACCACGGGATTGCCAACCCCCTTTGATGTGATTCAAACCAACGCCATGCGTGTGCTCCTCCTGCTCTTGCTGCTGACCCTGCCCGCCGGGCTGTGGTGCCAGTCGCCCACCCTTGCCGAACGGCTGGGCTACCCCGCCGATGCACGCCTGCTCATCGTCCACGCCGACGATCTGGGCATGTGCCATGCCGAGAACGCTGCATCCATCGAAGCGCTGGAAGCGGATGCTGTCACTTCGGCCAGCATCATGGTGCCCTGCCCCTGGTTTGGCCATCTGGCTGCCTGGGCTCGCCGGCATCCCGAAGCCGACCTGGGCATCCACCTGACGCTCACCAGCGAATGGAAGCACTACCGCTGGGGGCCGGTGTTGCCCGCCAGTGAGGTGCCTTCGCTCGTCGATTCGCTGGGGTTCCTGCATCAGACCACCGAAGCGGTGGTACAGCACGTGCGTCCCGAGGAGGCGCTGCGCGAGCTCGCCGCCCAGATCGAGCGGGCACGTGCCGCCGGCATCCGGCTCACCCACCTCGACACCCACATGGGCGCCCTGTTTCTGACGCCTGAGCTGTTGCAGGTCTATCTGGCGTTGAGCCAGCGCTACGGGCTGCCGGTGCTGCTGCCGCGCGAGCAAATCGCCCAACAGGCCCCGGCGCTGCTACCGCTGCTGGAGCAGCAGGCCCTCCTCATCGATCGGGTGGTGATGGCCTGGCCCGAGCTTTTGCCGGAAGGCGTGCCCACGGCCGACTTTTACGAAAGTGTGCTGCGCAAGCTGGAGCCCGGCGTCACGGAACTGATCGTTCACCTGGCCCACGACACGCCGGAGATGCGGGCCGTAGCCGAAGACCATCCCGACTATGGCGCCGCCTGGCGACAGGCCGATTTCGACTTCGTGCGCAGCGCCCGCTTCCGCAAAATCATTGAGGAAGAAGGCATCATCCTCATCGGGTGGAAAGACCTGCAGGCGCTGATGCGGCAATGAACCTCGTGCCGATGAAATTGTTTTGACAGGCATCGCACAATGACCCAATGCCCATGGCCGTATATTTGCCTCTGGCGAAGGGCAGGCAGCGGTGCCACATGACAATGTCCCTGTTCCCCATCTGCCGGTCGTATCCGGTTTCAGACTTTTTGAAGACATGAAAAGACAGGCTTCCGCCAAAATACCAACCCGCTGGGGCGTATTCGAAATGGTGTCGTATGCCGACACACCCGATGACCCCATGCCCCACCTGGCCCTCGTGGCCGAAAACTTCGACCCGAAAAAAGGCCCCGTCCTGGTACGCCTCCATTCGGAATGCATGACCGGCGACCTGTTCGGCTCGAAGCGCTGCGACTGCGGCGAGCAGCTCGACATCGCCATGCGCCTGGCTGCCGAGCACGGCGGCGTGGTCATCTACCTGCGCCAGGAAGGGCGCGGCATCGGCCTGACCAACAAGCTGAAAGCCTACCAGTTGCAGGACCAGGGCCTCGATACCGTGGAGGCCAACACCCATTTGGGCTTCGAACCCGATGCCCGCCATTACGAAATGGCCGTCCAGATTTTGCAAGAGCTGGGCGTAAGCGAAATAGAGCTGCTCACCAACAATCCCGACAAGATCGATGCGCTCGAACACTCGCCCGTGCGCGTCGTGCGCCGCGTCCCCATCGTCGTGCCGGCCAAAAAGGAAAACGCCCGCTACCTGCATACCAAAAAGACGGTGATGGGGCATCTCTTCTGATGCTGCCTCCTCACGCTATTCGCCACCCATGCAAGCACTTGCCCTCTGGCATGTCTCTCCCCATGCGTCGCGCCTCCTGCCCACGCCGCTCGACACTCCGCCCGGCCACGTGCTGGTACAGGGCTGCTACTCGCTCGTCAGCACGGGTACCGAGCGGCTGGTGGCGCGCGGCGAGGTGCCCGACGCCCTGGCCATGCGCATGCGCGTGCCATTCATGCAAGGCGATTTCTCGTTCCCGCTGACCTATGGCTACTCATGGGTAGGCCGCGTGCGCATGCCGGCACATCCGCTCGATGGGCGCCTCGTCCAGCTCATGCATCCCCATCAGGACGTCATCGCCGTGCCGGCCGATGCCCTGCGACTCGTACCCGAGGGCATCCCGCCGCTGCGGGCCACCCTTGCCTCCAATGTCGAAACGGCGCTCAACGCCATCTGGGACGGGCGCGTATGGCCCGGCGCGCGCGTCCTCGTGGCCGGGCATGGCCTCATCGGCGCCCTGCTCACCCACCTTTTGCGACAGATGCCTGCCGTGGCGGTGCACGTACTCGAGCCCGATCCTGAGCGCGCGGCCCTGGCGCAGCGGACGGGCGCTGCCGTGGCAGCCACCCTGCCGGCTGCGTGGAAAGGCCGCATGGACGTGGCCTTCCACACCAGCGCGACCCCCGCAGGCATGCAAAGTGCGCTCGACAGCCTCGCCGATGAGGGCACGCTCGTCGAGCTGAGCTGGTACGGCCGCCAGACGGTATCTCTGCGCCTGGGCGACCAGTTCCACGTCGGCAGGCTACGCATCCGATCCTCGCAGGTGAGTCGCCTGCCCGCCTTCCTGCCTCCCGCCTGGGACGCCGCGCGACGCATGCAAGTCGTATGGCAGCTCCTGCACGATCCCGCCTGGGATGCGCTGCTTCCGCAAACGTGGCCCTTCGAGCGCGCACCCGAACTGTTCGACCGCTTGCGCAAAAACCGACTCCCCGGCCTGGCCTGGGCATTGGCCTACCTCACGCAGGCCGGGCGATGAACGACCCGCGCTTCACAACGACGTCTTCCCTGACCGAAGGATGCAGGTACGATGGGTGAGGAACCGAGGATTGAGCCTACTGAAAAAAGTCCGTAACGGCCCTGAAAGTCGGGGTGATGCGTAACATCATAAATAACAAACTGAATTAAAACAAAAAAATACATTGCGAATCGTTGCGTTCCCGACTTGAGTCGGAGCCTGCTTCCGACAAGTCGGAACAAGCTCCGGTTTGCCGGGGACGGGCTCCCGATACTCGGGACAGGCTTTTGCGTCCCCGACTGGCGTCGGAGCCTGTCCCGGCCACCGGGAACAAGCTTTCCGACGCGTCGGAACTGGTTTTGCGCGAGGCTATAGGTTTTTTCAGTGGCCTCATATCAAAAACGCTCAACGCTACACCCTCAACCCTCAACCACGGGTAAAAACTGCGTCCATCTGCGGCTGAAAGCTGCGGTTGCCATGAATGAGGTTAAAGGATTCGAGGAATGAGCCTCATGCGTCTGCAGCACCCATCCGCGGCCTTGTCGTGCAAAGAACAATTCATCTTTCCCCTTGCAAACGAAGGTCTCCAGCCCTTCTGCGAAATTGACAAATGTCAATTAATCCGATAATTCATGTTTTAACAATACCAATCAGAGCCATTTTCATGATATTTGGGCACCTCGATTGTCGAGGACAAAAATCACCGGAACAACCGTGGAAGAGCCCCGGCTTTTGCCGTCGTTTTTCATCATAGGCGAACGCAAGTGCGGCACTTCTTCGTTGTTCCGATACTTGGTGGCGCATCCCGATGTGCTGCCGGGCAAGCTGAAAGAACCCGATTTTTTCAGCCACTCCCCCGACTACATCCGCAAACACTGGAATGACTATTTGACACTTTTCCCCCCGGCAAAGGGTACGGCACCCGTGGCCTTGCACTGGCCCGAGCTGGATGCCCGCGGCCGGCTGTACGAGGAGGTGGTGTGGTACGAACGGCAGCCCGAGCGCCGCTACATCACGGGGGAAGCCAGTGCCAACACCCTGGAGATGGGCCAGCCCGAAGTGGTGCGGTCCTTGCTGCCCGAAGTGAAGCTGATCGTGCTGGTACGCGAACCGGTGGCCCGCACCTTTTCGCACTACCGCATGTACCGGCGCTTCCAGGCCGAAGGGCGCCCGCTGGGCTTCACCGTCGGCTCTTTCGAGGAGGACGTACGACGCGAGATGGAAGCCGTGCGGGCCGGCCAGGCGCCGGGCCCCTTGCTGGGACCTTCGCTCTACGTGCGTCACCTGAGGCGGTGGCTCGACGTTTTCGGGCCCGATCGCCTGCGCGTCTGGTTTACCGAGCATCTGGCCGAGCCGCGCACGGCCGGCCAGACACTCGACGAGATTCTGGCGTACCTGGAGCTGGCGCCTTTCGACTACTCGGCTTTGGTGCGCAAATGGTACAACCGCGCCCCTGCAGCCATTTTGCCGAAAGGCATCGAAAAAGAGCTGAGAGACTTCTTCGCACCCTGGAATGAAGCGCTGGCCGATCTGCTGCACGCAAAGCTGCCCTGGTAAAACCCGAACCAACAGGAATATCCCCCAACCAAAAAAACATTGAAAACAATCTCTGACCCATGAAGCAAAAACTGAAAAGGACCTGGGGTCTGTGGCGGTCGCGCCTGATGTATCGGTACAGGCCCGGCGTCAACCGCAAGCTCAAGCGATTCTACAGGCAGTTCGTACGGCCCGGCGACGTGTGTTTCGACATCGGAGCGCATCTCGGCAACCGCATGAAGGTCTGGCTGGATCTGGGTGCCAGCCTGGTGGTGGGGCTCGAACCCAACCCTTATCTGTTCAAAGAGCTGATGCAGGAATTCGGCCTGGACAACCGCGTCATCCTGCTCAACAAGGCCGCCGGCGCCGAAGACGGGCATGCGGAGTTTCACGTCAGCTACCTGACTCCCACCATCAGCACCATGGCCGACGCCTACTGGCGCGAACAGATCCGCAAGCATGCTGCTTCTGAGGTAGAGTGGAACGAGACGATCAATGTGGAGGTAGTCACCCTCGACGACCTGGCAGGTACGTTCGGCTCGCCTTCCTTCATCAGGGTCCACACTGGAGGGATGGAGGCCGAGGTGCTTACGGGACTGCACGAACCGGCAAGGGGCGTGTCGTTCGAATATCACCCCGCGCTGCCCGATGCCTGGGGCCGCAGCATGCGCATCCTGCGCAACCTGGGCGACTACGAGTTCAACTGGTCGTTTGGCGAATCGCTCACCTTCAACAGCGAGCGCTGGCTCACCTACGACGAACTGTACGACATCCTCGAAGAGTACACCTTTGACGATCCGTCAGGCGAAATATATGCCCGCCTGCGCGAGGGTTGAGCCGACCGTCATTTCTGGGCCTTGCGCACGAGCCAGACAGCAATGCCCCCGAAGACGATGTTGGGCAGCCACACGCCCAGCAGTGGGGGGATGGTCTCGTTCATGGCAAAGGTGATGGTAAAGCGCGACAGGAAGATGAAGATGGCACCAATGCCCACGCCCAGCGCCAGATGCAGGCCCATGCCGCCGCGCACCTTGCGGGCAGCCAACGGCATGCCGATAAAGGTGAGAATGATGATGGTGAACGGATCGGCCGTGCGCCGGTACAGCTCTACCTCGTAGATGCGCGTATTGACCACGCCGCGTTGCTGCTCGCGTGCGATGTGAGCCTTGAGCTCGGGCGTGGTGAGCATTTCCTTCTCGTTGGCATACCACACGAAGTCGCGCGGCGTGAGGTTGAAAGCCGTATCGATTTCCTGGCCCCGCCCAATGACGATCTCTTCGTGCAAGCCGCGGAAGCGCCGGATCTCGTAGTTGCGCAGCTTCCAGCGGTTGGGCGGTCCCTGCCACTCGGCGCGGTCGGCGCGCAGCAGCTCCACCAGACGGCCGTCCTGGAAGCGCTCGATGCGGATGTTGCGCGCCGCACTGTCGGGCTTGGAGTAGTAGCGCACGTACACCTTCGTGCCGGGGCCGATGAAGAGGTGTACGTCACGCGTCTTGCCGTGATCGCTTTCCTTCCAGATGTACCTGTGCTCGAAGGTGACGCGGGTCTTGTTCCCGTAAGGGATGAAATAGTGGTTGGCCAGCAAGTGCACGCCCGCGATGAGGCCGGCACTCAAGGCATAAGGCACCATCAGGCGCCGAAAGCTGATGCCCGACGCCAGCGATGCGATGATCTCCGAATTGTAGGCCAGGCGCGAAGTGAAAAAAATGACGGCGATGAGGGCAAACAGCGGCCACAGGATGCCATTGATATAAATGATGAAGTTGATGTAGTATTCGAAAATGACCTGCCGGGCCGAGAGGTGCTCGTCAATGAACTCCTCCACCTTCTCGCTGAAGTCGATGATGATGGCAATGAGCGAAAACACCAGGCACGTGAACAGGAACGTGCTCAGGTATTTGCGCATCAGGTAGCGATCCAGGATCTTCAGCATGGCAGCGTTGCTCACTCACAGCCGGCGCTGTACGCGCTCGACCATTTCATTTTTCCAAACGGCAAAGTCGCCCGCGAAGATATGCCGGCGCGCCTCCTTGACCAGCCACAGGAAGAAGGCCAGGTTGTGCACCGAAGCGATCATGGCGCCCAGCCACTCGCCGCTGTGCACCAGATGGCGCAGGTAAGCCTTGCTATGAGTGCGACTCAGCGGGCTGGGGCTCTGCGGGTCGATAGGGCTGAAGTCGTGCTTCCACTTCAGGTTTTTGATGTTGATGATGCCCTCGGCCGTATAGAGCAGCCCGTGGCGGGCATTGCGCGTGGGCAACACACAGTCGAACATGTCCACACCCAGTGCGATGCATTCCAGGATGTTGGCAGGCGTGCCCACGCCCATCAGGTAGCGCGGTCGGTCAGCAGGCAGGATGCCGCACACCAGCTCGGTCATCTCGTACATCACCTCGGCCGGCTCGCCTACCGACAGGCCGCCGATGGCGTAGCCTTCGCGATCGAATCGGGTCACGTACTCGGCCGAACGGCGGCGCAGCTCGGGATAAACCGACCCCTGCACGATGGGGAAGAGCGTCTGGCTGTAGCCGTAATATCCTTCCGTGCGATCGAAATAGTCGCAACAGCGCTTCAGCCACCGATGCGTCAGCTCCATGCTCTGCTCGGCATAGCGGCGCGCACAGGGGTAAGGCGTACACTCGTCGAATGCCATGACAATATCGGCGCCGATCTTGCGCTGGATCTCGATGGCGTCCTCGGGTCGGAAGAAGTGCCGCGAGCCGTCGAGGTGCGACTGAAAGGTGACGCCCTCCTCGGTGATCTTGCGCCGATGGCTGAGCGAATACACCTGATAGCCGCCGCTGTCGGTAAGGATGGGGCGGTCCCAGCCGATGAAGCGATGCAGGCCCCCCGCTTCCTGCAGCACCTCCACGCCCGGCCGCAGGTAGAGGTGGTAGGTGTTGCCCAGAATGATCCGGGCGCCGATCACCTTTTCCAGCTCCTTCTGATGAACGGCCTTCACCGTGCCGGCCGTGCCCACAGGCATGAAGATCGGCGTCTCAATGACGCCGTGATCGGTCTCGATCCGGCCGGCACGCGCCCGCGTGTGTTTGTCTGTATGTTGCAGAGAAAACTTCAACGATTTTTTATTTTTCAGGGCGCAAAAGTAGGTCGAAAATCGGCAAAGACCGTGGCCGGCGCCTTTCGGCAAATGGCGCCCGCAGGTGGCAACGGCTTGATGTCAGGCCCAACACAATCCGTGTCCGGGAGTTTCCATACAGGTGAATGAGTGAGTGAATGAGTGAGGAGTGCCGATTGCACCGATTCAACCGATTCAACCGATTCAACCGATTCAACCGATTACACCCTGTTCACCCCTGAATTTCCCGGACACACTTTGATGCGCAAATAAACTGTCATGCAAAAGAAAAAGCCGGCCGAAGATGCCGTGCCATGTCTGTGGACGTCGTGCGTGCAGACAGTTTGCACATCAGAGATGGCGCGCCAGAGCGGTTCGCTTGAAAAAGTGCAAAATGTGTATTTTGGCGGTTCGAAATAACGGGAGGTTTTGAACCTTTGCGAAAAATCAACGCATCACACCCAAACTGAAAAAGGACGTGGACAGAAATTTTGCCATTCTCGAACTGAAGTACGGGAACATCTATGGGGGCTATCCGAACTTTTTTGCCATTGCCGAAGTAGCCCTGCTCGTCTTCGAGCCCCATTCCAAAAAGATCTTCATCGAAAGCTTCATTAACAAGACCGACATCGACTACGTGAGCGTGTGGTCGAAGACCGACGAGCTGGGCCATACCATCGAGCGGGTGCGCGAGGTGGTCAACATGCGCACGGGGCGGCGCCGCCCCTTCCTCGAAGACTTCCGCCTCGATGAGCGGGCCTTGCGCTACAACTTCAAGAAGCTTCGCCCCACGCAGGGCCGCGTCAAGAAGTTCTTGCTCAACAACTTCCGCAAGTACGGCGTGCGTACCATCATCACCTTCGACGGGCGCCGCGACATCTTCCTGTGCGAGCGCACGGGCGTCAACTTCGGGCGCATGCACATCATTGATCTGCAAAAGGAGCTCAACCGCGAGACCGACTACCTCTTCTCGCTCAACAAACTGTCGAAGATCATCAACTTCCGCATCGACGGCTCGTACCTGCGCTCCAACAACCTCGAGTACTGGTTGCACCCCATTGCCGCCAAGCAGTTGCGGCCCATGTCGGCACCCTACGATGCCGCCCGCCTGCTCATGGTGCACAACGAGTACCGCGAACATCACGACGACTTCATGATGAAAGCGGCCCTGCTGCTCAACAAGCTGCAGATGGCCAAAGAGAAAAACCAGCCTGCCGACTCCGATGCCGGTGGCGAGCAGGAGTGAGGCATCCGTTTGACCCCACGGCTACCGTTGGCAGCTTGCCGTCGAATCTTTCATGCCAGGCCTTTTGGTGTCATACCGGGTCTGGCATGAGTCGTTCTGAGGGCGCCTGTACTTCGAAGCATTTTTGCCGTCAGGCGAAAAAGTCGGCTCAGGGGCGTAATTTTGTGGGAATTTTTGAAGAGGCGTGCCGATGGCATGCCGAAAAGCATGGTACCAGGTGAGGGAACAGGAACTGAAGTCGCAAATCAAGCTCGACAAGCTGCCCCAACACATTGCCGTAATCATGGACGGCAACGGGCGCTGGGCCAAGCAGCAAGGCAAACCGCGCGTATTCGGCCATCGCAACGGCGTGGAATCGGTGCGGCAGGTGACGGAGGCATGTGCCGAGCTCGGCGTGCCTTACCTGACGCTCTACGCTTTCAGCACCGAGAACTGGGGGCGTCCTCGCACCGAGGTGGATGCCCTGATGAGCTTGCTGGTGGAAACCATCAAGCAAGAGATCGAGACGCTCAACAAAAACAACATCCGCTTGCAGGCCATCGGCGACCTGAAGGCGCTGCCACCGTCCACCTGCGAGGCCCTGCAGTTCGGCATCGACAATACGGCCAACAACGACCGCATGACGCTGGTGCTGGCTCTCAACTACAGCGCGCGCTGGGAGATCACCCAGGCCGCACGCACACTGGCCCGGCAGGTGCACAGCGGCGCCCTCGAACCCGAGGCCATCGACGAGCAGGTGTTTGCCGGGGCGCTCACTACGGCCGGCATGCCCGACCCCGAGCTGCTCATCCGCACCAGCGGCGAGCTGCGCATCAGCAACTTCCTCCTGTGGCAACTGGCCTATACCGAGCTGTATTTCACGAAAGTGTTCTGGCCCGAGTTCCGGAAAAAACACCTGTACGAGGCCATCCTCGACTTCCAGCGTCGCGAGCGGCGCTTCGGCAAGATCAGCGAACAGATTTCGCAATGAATTTTGGCGAAAGCCAACCTGAGGACAGGGGCACACGTCTTTATACCCGCCATTCCGACTGAGAACCATCAGAAATGACATCGAACATGCAATCACCAACAGGCAAGATCTGGACCATGACGCGTCTGGCACTGCTCTTCGGTCTGTGGCTGGCTGCTGCCGGCCTCTTTGCCCAGAGCGAAGCGGATACCTTGCCGATCTTCGACTATACCCAGCCGCGCGACTTCGAGATCGGCGGCGTGGAAGTGGTGGGGGCCCAGTTTGCCGACCCCAATGCCCTGATCAGCATCACCGGCTTCAAGGTGGGCGACAAGATTCGCATTCCGGGCGGCGACATCCCGCGTGCGGTCAAGGCGCTGTACAAGCTGCGCCTGTTCACCGACGTGCGCATCGTGGTGGCGCGCACCATCGGCGACGTGGCTTTCCTCGAGATCCAGGTGTCGGAACGGCCGCGCCTGTCGCGCCACTCGTTCCGGGGCGTGAAGAAAGCCCTGCACGAAGACCTCAACGAAGAGGTGAACAAGTTTCTGGTCAAGGGCGGCATCGTCACCGAAGCCATGAAGGCCAATGCCGCCAATGCCATCAAGAAGTACTTCCGCGAAAAGGGCTACCTCGACGTGCAGGTGAAGGTGGAAGAGATCCCCGACACGGTGCGCATCAATGCCGTGCGTCTGGTCTTCGACGTGGACCGCGGCGAGAAGGTCAAGATCCAGGACATCACCTTCTCGGGCAACGCGCACCTGTCGGACCGCAAGCTGCGCAAACTGATGAAAAACACGCGCCGCAAGGCCAACATCCTGTCTGCCTCGAAATTCATCGAAAAGGAATACGAAGAAGACAAGAAGGCCATCATCCAGCACTACAACACGCTCGGCTTCCGCGATGCGCGCATCGTCAAGGACAGCATCTGGCGCGAGGCCGATGGCGACCTGATGATCCACCTCGACATCGAGGAAGGGCGCCGGTACTACTTCGGCAACATCGTCTGGAAAGGCAACTCGGTCTATGACGACGAGACGCTCAGCCGCGTGCTCGGCATCGAGAAGGGGCAGGTGTTCGACACCGAGCTGCTCGAGACGCGCCTGCGCTTCAGCCAGGACGGCCGCGACGTGAGCACCCTGTACATGGACAACGGCTATCTGTTCTTCAACGTCGATCCGGTAGAGACGGCTATCACGGGCGATACCATCCACCTCGAGATGCGCATCTTCGAGGGCCCGCAAGCCACCATCGACCGCGTGGTCATCAAAGGCAACGACCGCACGCACGAGCACGTGGTGCGCCGCGAGCTGCGCACGCGGCCGGGCCACAAGTTCAGCCGTACCGACATCATCCGCTCGCAGCGCGAGATCATCAATCTGGGCTACTTCAACCCCGAAAACCTCAACATCAACACGCCCGTCAACCCCAACCGCGGCACCGTAGACATCGAGTACACGGTAGAGGAACGCCCCAGCGACCAGCTCGAGCTGTCGGCCGGCTGGGCGGGCCGCTACCGCGGCGTCATCGGCACGCTGGGCGTGTCGTTCAACAACTTCAGCCTGCGCAACATCTTCAACCGCGAGACGTGGAGCCCCCTGCCGCAGGGCGACGGCCAACGCCTGTCGCTGCGCGCCCAGACCAACGGCCGCTTTTTCCAGTCGTACAACGCCTCCTTCACCGAGCCCTGGCTGGGCGGCAAGAAGCCCACGGCCTTCACCGTGGCCGGCTTCTACACGCGCCTCACCACCGGCTTCGACAAGGAGAGCATTTACTACGGCCAGTTCGGGCTGGGTGGCCTGACCATCAGCCTGGGCACGCGCCTCAACTGGCCCGACGACAACTTCGTCTCGACCACGGCCATCAACCTGCAGAATATCAGCCTCGACAACTGGACGCGCGGTCTGTTCCGCACCGACGACAACCAGATCGTGTCGGAAGGCAAGTACAACAACTTCAGCATCACGCAGACCTTCGCGCGCAGCACCATCAACAACCCGCTCTTCCCGCAGGACGGCTCGAAAATCGCGCTGACCATCCAGCTGACGCCGCCCTACTCGCTGTTCAGCGACAAGAGCTACGAAGACCTGCCGGTGGAAGAGCGCTACAAGTGGCTCGAATACCACAAGTGGAAGATCGAAGCCGACTGGTACACCACCCTCACCGGCAAGCTGGTGCTGCGTGCCCAGGCCAAGATCGGCATGATCGGCGCCTACAACAGGGAGCTGGGCGTGTCGCCCTTCGAGCGCTTCCAGATCGGTGGCGACGGCCTCAACAACCAGCAGTTCGCCTACTACACCGGCACCGACATCATCGCCCTGCGCGGCTACGAGGTGAGCGACCTGCCCAACAACAGGATCGGCTCGACCACCGTGGCCACGCCCATCTACAACAAGTACACCGTCGAGCTGCGCTACCCGCTCTCGCTCAATCCCAACTCGACCATCTACGTGCTGGCCTTTGCCCAGGGCGGCAACGGCTGGCGCAGCTTCCGCGACTACAACCCCTTCGAGCTGAAGCGCTCGGTCGGCATTGGCATGCGCGTGTTCCTGCCCATGTTCGGCCTGCTGGGCTTCGACTACGGCATCGGCTTCGACAAGGCCGGCGAACGCACCCTCGACAACCTCGGCAAGTTCAGCATCATCCTCGGCTTCGAACCCGAGTAAGAGAGATGGAGAGATGGAGTGATGGAGAGATGGAGTGATGGAGTGATGAGGCCACTGAAAAAACCCAAAATCTCACGCAACGACTTGTTCCGACTCGTCGGAAGCTTGTCCCGAGGGTGGTGTCCTAAAACAGATGATCGCGCATCCTGAAAATGGACCGGCTGCAGAAAGGTATTGCGTGTAGGGTTGAGGGTTGAGAGTTTAAAGTTTTTCTTGTTGATTATCAGTTTTTTTGTCAAATCCTCGATTCTTCGGTTCCTCGGTTCCTCACTCATTGCAACCGCAGCCTTCGGCCGCAGAAAACGCAGTCTGAAATCAGTTAATCAGGGACACTACCGTCCCGAGCATCGGGGCCGCAAAAAGCCTGTCCCCGGCGAGCCGGAGCTTGTTCCCGAAGTTTCGGAGCTTGTTCCGAGTCTTCGGAAACAGGTTCCGACTTGTCGGAAAGCTTGTTCCGACTTGTCGGAAGCAGGCTCCGACTCAAGTCGGGAACGCAACGATTCGCAATGTATTTTTTGTTTTAATTCAGTTTGTTATTTATGATGTCACGCGTCATCCCGACAAGTCGGGATTGTCACTGCTTGCTCCCGGCAAGCCGGGACAGGCTCCGAAACTCGGGGGTGTTAGGACTATTTTCAGTGCGCTCATCTCTCCCTCTCTCCCTCACTCAATCTCTCCCTCACTCAATCTCTCACTCATCCACTCGCTCTCTTCAACCATTCTGGTCCCGGGATCATTTTTCAGAGCGAATCTCCTTTTTTTGCGAAAGCATATGACCAGGGAAGACTTTCGTCAAATAGCACCCGCCATTCCGAAGGAGCCGGGGGTGTATCGTTTCCTCGACGCCAGTGGCACGGTCATCTATGTGGGCAAGGCCAAAAACCTGAAGAACCGCCTGTCGAGCTACTTCGTTGCTCCGAAGAACCTGCCCGACAAGACGCGGACGATGGTGAAAAACGCCGCGCGCATCGAGTACACCATCGTAGAGACCGAACAGGACGCCCTGCTGCTCGAAAACACGCTCATCAAGAAGTTCCAGCCGCGCTACAACGTGATGCTCAAGGACGGCAAGTCCTACGCCTACATCTGCATCAAGAACGAGCGCTTCCCGCGCGTCTTCTACACGCGCAAGCTCATCCGCGACGGCTCGGAATACTTCGGCCCCTACACTTCCATCACGCGGGTGCGCCACCTGCTCGAGCTGTTCCGCATGCTGTTCCCGCTGCGCACCTGCAACTATAACCTGAGCGAGGACAACATCCGCAAGGGCAAGTTCAAGGTGTGCCTCGAATACCACATCAAGAACTGCAACGGCCCCTGTGCCGGCCTCGAAAGCGAGGAAGCCTACAACGCCCGCATCGAGCAGATACGCAACATCCTCAAGGGGCACTTCGGCGCCGTGAAGCGCTTCCTCAAAGACGAGATGCAGCGGCTGGCCGAAAACCTGGAATTCGAAAAGGCACAGGAGCTCAAGGAAAAGCTGACCGCCTTCGAAGACTACCAGGGCAAATCGACGGTAGTGAGCACCACCATCCGCGACCTGGACGTGTTCAGCATCGCCACCGACGACAAGCACGCCTGGGTCAACTACCTCAAGGTGGTCAATGGCGCCATCATCAACGCCTGGACGCAGGAGATGGTCAAAAACCTCGATGAAGACGAGGCCGACCTGCTCGCCTTCGCCATCATGGAGCTGCGCCAGCGCTTCCGCAGCATCGCCACCGAGGTCGTTGTGCCTTTCGCACTCAGCCTGCCCGACAGTACGCTGCGCATCACCGTGCCGCAACGAGGCGACAAGCGCAAGCTGCTGGAGCTTTCGCAAAAGAACGTCCGGCACTTCCTGATGCAGAAAAAAAACGAGGAGGTGGCCGCCATGCGCCGACAGACGCGGGCCGAGCGCATCCTGCGCACGCTACAACAAGACCTGCACATGGACGAGGTGCCTCTCCATATCGAGTGTTTCGACAACTCGAACATCCAGGGCGACTTTCCCGTTTCGGCCTGCGTGGTGTTCAAAAACGCGCGCCCCAGCAAAAAGGACTACCGCTACTACAACATCAAGACCGTCAAGGGGCCCAACGACTTCGCCAGTATGGAAGAGGTGGTGTACCGGCGCTACAGCCGCCTGTTGCGCGAAGGCAAGCCACTGCCGCAGCTCGTCATCATCGACGGCGGCAAGGGCCAGCTCAGCGCAGCCATGAAAGCCCTGCGCGCCCTGGGACTCGAAGGCAAGATGACCGTGGTCGGCATCGCCAAGCGCCTCGAAGAGATCTATTTTCCCGACGATCCCGTGCCGCTGCACATCAACAAGAAGTCGGAAGGGTTGAAACTCATCCAGCAGGCCCGCAACGAGGCCCACCGCTTTGCCATCAGCTTTCACCGCCGGCAGCGCGCGCGCCACTTCACGCGCACCGAGCTGACCGACCTGCCCGGCATTGGCGAACGCACGGCGCAAAAGCTGCTGACCCACTTCGGCTCGGTAAAAAAAGTGCGCCAAGCCAGCGAAGCGGAAATTGCCGCCGTAGCCGGCAAGCGCGCCGCCCGGGCCATCAAGGCCTGGTCGGCAGCCGGCGAAGAAGAATGAAGCAATGAGGAGGGAATGGTTGAGGGTTGAGGGTTGAGAGTTGAGAGTTTAGAGTTTAGAGTTTTTCTCGTTGATTATCAGGACTTTGTCAAATCCTCGATTCTTCGGTTCCTCAGCCAAAAACCACAGCCTTCGGCCGCAGAAAACGCAGTCGTCGCGCAGTTTGCGCCATCGGTCACTCTTCACTCCTCACTCCGTCACTCCATCGCTCCCTCACTCCATCGCCCTTCACGCGCCGCCACACCAGCAGGCGCGCTTCGCCCGTGGCGCTTCGGCTCAGCGTGGCTCTGGGTCCGCCGATGCACAGCGAATCGAGTCGGCCCAGCGTGCCATTGAACACATTGAAATCGACGGGCTGGCCGATTCCGGCGATGCGGCCCTTGTTGTCGTACTGCCAGAAATGCCACTCGCGATCGCCCGGAAGGCGCGGAGCGCGCTCGTTGTAACGGGCAATCCAGAGCGGATGGTCGGGGAACACGCCGCGCAGGTGGCGATTGTAGAAGCGGACGTATGTGTAAATGATGGGCCGCACGTGGTAGGCTGCTTCCACCATGTCGAGCCAGGTGCGCAATTGCTCGTGCAACTCGCGCCGCGTGAGGTCTTCGATCAGCTCTACGTCGAGCACGGGCGGCAGGTCGCCGGGCTGAAGGTCCACCCAGTGGATGAAATTGCGGGCCTGCTCTTCGGCAGGCACTCCCGGCCGAAAAAAGTGGTACGCCCCTCGCCGCAGCCCCACGCGTCGCAGCTCGTCCCAGTTGCGGCAGAACAGCGAGTCGCTCAGCTCGCGCCCCTCGGTGGCCTTGACGAATACGAACTCCATACCTGCCGCCGCCACGCTGTCCCAGTGGATGTGTTTCTGGTAGTGCGACACGTCGATGCCCTTCACCTCGAAATCGTCGGGTGTCTGCCACTCACAGCCCCACCACGTCAGGCTCACGCCCAGAGCCAACAGGTATGGAACGAGTTTTTTCATTTTTTTCCAAATGGGCACAATCGTGTAACGACACAACTGCACCGCAAGTTCCGCAAAATTCCCCGCACAATTCCAACGGCCCCGAAGCCCATTTTGTCCGGGATACGAAGTCTGTGCCCCCTTCGGGTCGCCACAAGCGGTGCCGGCAATGCTGTCGCGATCCGCTGTTCAGGCGTCCGGCAGCGCCATCAGCGGCGGCTGCGCCATCCAGTTGTCGGCAGCCCACCGGGCCTGCAGGTCGATCAGATGCAATACCCAGGCCAGCCTGCCGCGGTCGGATGCGTTGGGCGCACTGGCATGGACGAGCTGCCCGTGCAGCAGCACCAGGTCGCCGGGTTGGGCACACAGGGCCACGGCCTGGTCTTCATTCCAGTGGGGTTCGTTTTCCGAAAGGGCGATGAAGTGCAGTTGGTCGGCAGCGTCGCGCACATAGCGCTTGGGCACGGGCTGTCGGTGCGAGCCCGGGATGGCGAGCAGGCAGCCATTGTCGGTGGTGGCTTCGTCCAGGGCCAGCCACAGGCCCGTACACGTCGGCGGATCGGTGTAGAGAAAAGTGCTGTCCATGTGCCAGTCCACGCGTCCGCCCACGTGCGGCGGCTTGAAGATGAACTGGCTTTGCACCACGGCCGGCCGTTCGAGGCCCAGGGCACGTGCCAGCCGGCCCACGCGGGGCTGCAGCGTCCAACGACGGCATGCCTCGTCGTCGCGGTGCAGCGCATGACCGATTTTGTTGATGGCCCGTTCTTTCGGCACGCGCAGTTGCCCTTGCGCGTCGAAGGCCGCAGGCTCGTAGAACCCGCGAATGGTGGATGCACTCTCGAGGAAATAGTGGTCGCGCGCCGTGTGATCGGGCCCCGTGGCGAAGCGCGCATGCGCCGGCACGTCCAGTGCAGTGGCCAGCGCCCGGGCGCGCGCCTTCAAGGTGGCCACCTCTGCTTCGGTGGCGAAGCCGCGCACGATGGCAAAGCCGTCGCGCCGGTACTGGTCGGCGATTGCTTGCAGATCGGAGTGGTTCATCGCGCTACTCGTTGATCGTGTTCGCATGATTTACCCGAAACGAAATGGTTTGGGAAAACGGGTTCTCAAGGTTGAGCGTTGAGCGTGTAGCGTTGAGGGTTTTCATGGTGGAGCCTGCTGAAAAAAGTCAGTAACAACGCAATGACGTGACATATGTTATACTCAACGCAATCCGGTTTGGGAATTTTTGACAATAGTCAATGGACATTTTTGATTGAGCAATCGAGGAACCGAGGAATCGGGAATTTGACAAAAACCTGATAGTCAACAAGAAAAACTTTAAACTTTAAACCATAAACTCTAAACCCTCAACGCTACACCCTCAACCATTGCGACAGGATTTCCCGAACCACTTTGATTTGAGTATAAGT
>WFYJ01000154.1 GCA_015490175.1 Saprospiraceae bacterium
GACCGCTGCGCGGATGTTGATTCCGACAGGTCGGATCCTGTCCCGGATACGGGAACAGGTGCCCGGCTGCACCGGCTTGTTGAGATTCCGACAGGGTCGGAACCTGTCCCGGATACGGGAACACGCGCCGCAAAGCGGCGTGTTGAGAAGGCCTTTTGATGAAGGAGGAACCGAGAAACCGAAGAATCGAGTGTTTTACAAGGACCTGATAATCAGTAAGAAAAACTTTAAACTTTAAACTTTAAACCCTCAACCCTACACGCAACCCCTCTTTGCAGCCGGTCCATTTTCGGGATGCGCGATCATCTATTTAAAGACACCACCGTTTCGGGTATATTTTGCGAAAGCGAAATACCCGGCCCGGATGCAGCGGCGTTTGATGGATACCACTCGTGCAAAAAATCGCTCCGCATGAAAGCGCGCAAGAAGCTGTCGTTTGCCCTGAGCGTCCTTGTGCTCGTGTTTTTCGCTTGCCACAAAAAAGAAGACTTCACCGGTCTGAAACCGGCGGAAAGTCCATGCCTGCGGCCATTCGAGGACGCCTCTCCCTTTTACGACACCATTCCGGCACATGCCGCGATCGATCCGCGTTCGCAGCAAATGGTACAGGGGCTGGTGCAGTCGGCCCAACAGGGTTTCGTGCTGGCGCTGAAGGAATGGACGGTGCCCGTGTTCATCGCGCCGCCCGAGGCGCCCCGCTACGACGTGCGCCTGACGGCCTCATGGGCGCCGAAGCGCCGCCTGCGCGACGTGCCCATTCCGCTCTGGGCCGAACCCGACCCGGAGTCGGACGGCCACCTCGTCGTGGTCGATACGGCGAGCGGTTGTGTGTACGACTTCTGGCGGATGCGGCGCACAGCGCGCGGATGGAAGGCTGCCTGGGGCAATGCCCTGCCGCTCGACAGCGACGGCATTTTTCCGAAAGGGCTCTCGGCCCGCGGCTCGGGTTTCGAGCTGATGCAGGGCATCGTGTGGCCCTGCGAGCTGGAAGCCGGCGCCATCGAACACGCGCTCATCTTCAGCTACGACTTCACCCGCGCCGGCGGCCCCGTCGCGCCGGCCACCGAAAGCGACGGCGCCACCGCCAGCCACGACGCCATACCCGAGGGGGCGCGCCTCCAGCTCGACCCCGCACTCGACCTCGATGCACTGGACCTCAGTCCTGCAGCAAAGATCATCGCACGGGCGCTGCAGCGCTACGGCATGTACTGCGCCGACACGGGCGGCGGCCTGCAGCTCTACGGCCTGCACGCCCACAGCAGCCGCACCAACCCGTGGGCACCCTGGTTCGGCGAGCAGGCGCTGGTGGACCTGTCGAAGATCCCTGCCGATCGCTTTCGCGTGCTGGCACTACCGCCGCAACGCGACGACGAACCCGAGCTCGTGCCCAATGACTGCGCCATTTTCGAGTGACGGGCCAGCCCGTGAATGGCGACAAGCTGCTATCTTCACCGGCAGACCGCAACCCGAAGCCATGTCGCAAAACCAGCCTGCTCCCTTCCTTCGCCTGCTCACCATCCTGCTGCTGACGCTGGTCGGCCTGCTGCTGTTGCGCATCGTGCTGTTCAACCGCGTGGCGCTGTTCCTCCTGCTGGGCGTAGGGGCGCTCCTCGGCCTGGTGTGGGGCATCGCGAAGTACGTGCAATTGTTGCGGCGCCGGCGCAGCCCACAGGGCATCATTGAGCGTCGCAAAGCGTGGTGCCGCAGCCGGCTCAGCCGCCACCAGCGCGAAATCGCCGAGATCAAGCGCAGCATGAAGGACCTCTATCGGCAGCTCGACGAAGGCAAGGCGCTTACGCAAAAACAGCGCGACGAGCTCAAGCGCCTCCTGCACGATTACCGCGCCGAGCTCGACTTGCGCCAGGCCAAGGTGGCCTTTTACAAGGCCTGCATCGAAAAGCTCGAACTGCTGCAGCAACACCTCGAACTCACCGAGACGCTGCTCGAGAAAAAGGCGCGCCTCAAGGCCATGCGCGAGGCCGACCAGGAAGAGCTGGCCGACCTGGAAGCCCTCAAGAAAGACATTGCCCTCGACAAGGGCTGGCTGCAGTCGTTCGAGCAGCTCACCCGACGCATCGAACAGTCGCACACCCTCGACGACGCCCACTCCTTACAGCTCGAGCTGGAAGAAATGACGCGTGAGCTGGAGGAACTGTAACGCGTCATCTCCATCTCTGCCAAGGTGCTGTCCTTGAATTGATGATCGCGCATTCTGGCAGCAAAAAGGGGTAGGGTTCAGGGTTTAAAGTTTAAAGTTTTTATTGTTGATTATCAGATTTTTGTCAAACACTCGATTCCTCGGTTCTTCGATTGCTCATCCATTGCAACCGCAGCCTTCGGCCGCAGAAAACGCAGTTTGAACGCAGTTTGCGCGCAGTTTGCACAATCTCTCTCTTCACTCCGTCACTCTGTCACTCCTCTCTCCTCTCTCCATCTCAACCTTCTTGTCGCCGACAGATTCCGGATTTGAGCGCGCAGCACCTAACTTCACCGCCGACAGCGAACCCTGTTTCGTCACCCGATTTTTTTCAAAACGAATCGCCATGAGATTTTCGCTTCTCCTCGCTGCGCTGCTGTGGCTGGCCTGGTCACCGGCGCACGCCCAACTGCTGTCGCCCGACGAGTTTTTGCCGCACAAGCTGGGCGAACAGTTTACGCCCCATCACTTGCTGGTGGACTACTTCAAGCACGTGGCTGCCCATAGCGACCGCGTGGTGCTCAAACAGTACGGCACCACCAACGAAGGGCGTCCCCTGCTGATGGCCATCGTCTCGACGCCCGAAAACCTGTCCCGCCTCGAAGAGATTCGCCTCAACAACCTGCGCCGCACCGGCCTGGTGGACGGACAGCCTGACCCCGCCGACCAGACGGCCATCGTGTGGCTGAGCTTCAGCGTGCACGGCAACGAGGCGGCCGGATCGGAGAGCTCGATGGGCGTGCTGTACGAGCTGACCCGCCCCGACAATGCCGAGGCGGCGCGCTGGCTGCAAAACACGGTCGTCATTCTCGACCCCAGCCTCAACCCCGACGGCTACGCGCGCTACACCCACTGGTACCGCGGCGTGAGCGAGCGCTGGCCCAACCCCGACCCGCAGGCGCGCGAACACCACGAGCCCTGGCCCGGCGGCCGCGTCAACCACTATCTGTTCGACCTGAACCGCGACTGGGCCTGGGCCACCCAGGTGGAGACGCGCCAGCGCCTCGAAGTCTACAACCAGTGGATGCCACACATCCATGCCGACCTGCACGAGCAGGGCTACAACAACCCCTACTACTTCGCGCCGGCGGCGCAGCCCTACCACATCTACATCACCGACTTCCAGGGCAGCTTCCAGGTAGAGATCGGCCGCAACCACGCCCGCTACTTCGACCAGCACGGCTGGCGCTACTTCACGCGCGAGGTGTTCGACCTGCTGTACCCCAGCTACGGCGACACCTACCCTACCTTCAACGGCGCCATCGGCATGACCTACGAGCAGGCAGGCCACAGCCGCGCCGGCCGCGCCATCCTCATGGAAAACGGCGACACGCTCACCCTGGCCGACCGCATACAGCACCACATGACCACGGCCCTCTCCACCGTCGAGGTGGCCTCGCGTGAAGCCGCCCGCCTCACCCGGGCCTTTGCCGATTATTTTGCGCAAGCGCAGCAAAACCCGCCGGGCCGCTGGAAGACCTTCGTCGTCAAAGCGGATAACCCGCCGGCCAAGCTGGATCGCCTGACGCAACTGCTGGATCGCCACCGCATTCGCTATGGCACGGCTTCCGCAAAAAAGAAACTGCAGGGCTACGACTACGCCACGGGCACCGAAGGTGAGGTGACCGTGGAGCCGGGCGACTTGGTGGTGAGCGCCTGGCAGCCCAAGGGCATCCTGACGCAGGTGCTGTTCGAGCCCGAACCCGAGCTGGTCGATTCGCTCACCTACGACATCACGGCATGGGCGCTGCCCTATGCCCACGGCCTGCACGCCTATGCCCTCGAGCAGCGCGTCGCGGCAAGCCCCGGCTTCGAGGTGCCCACGGCCCCGCGTCACACTCTCGAGCACCCGTATGCCTGGCTGGTGCCCTGGCATAGCCTCGAGAGCGCCCGCATCTTGGCCGCGCTGCTGCGCCGCGACCTCAAGGTGCGTTTTGCCGAAAAGGCCTTCACCATCGACGGCCGCCGCTGGGATGCCGGCACCCTGGCCATCATGCGCGCCGACAATGAAGACAACTCCCGGCTCGAAGCGCTGGTAGCCGAGGTGGCGGCCCGCTTCCCCACCACCGAGGTGGTGCCCGTGGCGTCGGGCATGGTCGAAGAAGGCTCTGACTTCGGCTCGGCTACCTGGCACCTCGTGCACAAGCCCCGCATCGCGCTGGTGGGCGGCAAAGGCACCTGGGCCAATGCCTTTGGCCACGCCTGGTATGTCTTCGAGCAGGATCTGGAATATCCCGTCACGGTCGTCAATGCCGAAGATCTGTCGCAGCTCGACCTCACCGACTTCAATCTCATCGTGCTGCCCGACGGCTTCTATCGGCTGGGCGACAAAGAGCTGCAAGCCCTTCAGCAATGGCTCTACCGGGGCGGTCGCCTCATCGTGCTGGGCCGCGCCAACGGCGCCATCGCCGGCAAGTCGGGCTTCGGCCTGCAGCGCGCCGACGACAAAAAGAATGGCCAGGAGCAGGAGCAACGCCGCACCGCTCGCTTCGAAGACCGCATCCGCGATGCGGTGAGCGAAAGCATTCCGGGCGCCGTCTATCGCCTGCACCTCGACAACAGCCACCCGCTCGGCTTCGGCATGCCCGAACACTACTTCTCGCTCAAGACGACCGAAGCGCGCTACAAGATGCTCGACAAGGGCTGGAACGTCGGCTACATCGGCGACGACCCGCGGACGGTGGGCTTCGTGGGCTGGCGCCTGCGCCAGAAAATGAAAAACACGCTGGTCTTCGGCGTGGAGGGCAAGGGCCGCGGCGCCGTCATCTACATGATCGACAACCCGCTGTTCCGTGCCTTCTGGGAGCAGGGCAAGCTCCTGTTCAGCAACGCCGTCTTCTTTGCCGGACAGTGATAGCCGCAAGGCACAACAGAAGGAAGGTGCAGGGCCATGAACGGATTCCTGCACCTTCTTTCTTTTTTGCGAAAAGCACATGAGGCCAATGCAAAAGGGGCAGGGTTGAGCATTTTTCACCCTGACCATCAACTGATTGTTCAGTTCCTGAGTCCCCTGAAAAAAACCAAAATTTCACACCACAGCTTGTTCCGACTCTCGTCGGAAGCTTGCCCCGACTCAAGTCGGAACAGGCTTTTGCGGCCCCGATGCTCGGGGCAGGCTTCCGAATAGTCGGAACAAGTTGTTGCGTAAGATTTGGGGCTTTTTCAGGGGCCTCGTAGGCTGAGCCTACTGAAAAAAGTCCGTGACGGCCCCGAGTTTCGGGGCAAGCAGTGACAATCCCGACTTGTCGGGATGACGCGTAACACCATAAATAACAAGCTGAATTAAAAACAAAAAACACATTGCGAATCGTTGCGTCTTAGCATTGTTGCGCGAGACTATGGGTTTTTTCAGGGGACTCTAGGCTCAATTCCTCAATTCCTCCACTGTCAAAACACCGCCGCCATCTGCATGCTTCCCGTATGGATGAGGCGTGCGTTGCCCGTCTTGCGTCCTTCGTAGCGCAGCGACAGACGGATGTTGCCCGGCAACTGGCGATCGAGTGAGAGGCTCCACAAGAGGTTGCGTCCATTTTGCAGGCCGTTGAGCAGCGCGAAGCCGGCGCTGGTGGTGGCGTCGCCTGCGAAGGCGATGTGCACGTAGCGCATCTGGCTGCGCAGTGCCCACGAGTCCACGCGGTTCCATGTCGCCTCGACCGACAGGGCCCGGCGGTCCAGCCGTTCGGCACCCAGCTCGTTGCGCGCCTGTTCGCCTTCGGCTCCGAAGATGAGGCGCAACTCGCGTTTGGGCATCCAGGTGCAGTCGAACTCCATTTTGCGAAAGCGGATGGCATAGGTGCGGCTGGCAAAAAACTCGGAGGCCTGGCGCTTGTCGCCCAGCGAGGCGCGCACCTCGAGGCTCACCACCTGCCGCAGATTCCAACGTAGCCGCAACTGCTCCTCGCGCAGGCGACGCCCCTCGAGGCCGTTGGTCAGCAAGGACGTGCCCGAAAAATCGCTGTGTTGCAAGTCGGCATTGAAACGGGCATGGCCCCGGTTGAAGAACAACACGTGTTGCTGGCGCACCTGCAGGCCGATGATGGCGGTGTCGGCAAGCGCCCACTGGAACGGGTTCCAGGGCGCGACACCCGTCAGCGGCCGCACCTTGCGATCTACCTGCAGGGACGACTGCATGGCCCACCGCGCCAGCGCCCCTTTCCAGCCTTTGGCCTGCCGCCAGACCGCACGCGGAGTGAGGGCCAGGCGCTGACTGAAGGCCACGTTGCGCGTGCGCACGAACTCGTTGGTCCAGGTAGCCACGCGGATGGCATTGGCCTGATCGGCAAAGGGCGCCACCTCCACCTCGTCCTGTTGCACCACGCCGTCGCCGTTCTCGTCCACCCACAGGTGGGTGCCCTCGCCCACCGGCACGCGCAGATACGTAAACTCGACGCGGCGCTCCTGTCCGCTGCCCAGCTCCCAGGTCGTCTGCCAGCGGATGGCGCCCCGAGCGGCGGTGAGCTGGTAATCGAAGCGGCCCAGCAGGGTCTTTTCCGGCGTTCGGTTGTCGCTGCTGTCGGCAAAGGCGAGCTGACGGCCGTGCAGTGAAGCCGTCAGGGTGCCGGCACGCCGGCTCTGCAGGTTGCCGCTGAGGCGCAGCTCGCGGGCGCGCGCCCATGGCCGAAAAGCCGAACCGGCAGGCTGATAGTCGTTGCGCTGGCGCGCCGTGGCCTGCCAGCTCCACTTTTTGCCGGAAGGCGAGGCCAGAGTGCCTTCCCACTCGTCGAACCAGAAGCTGGCCGGCGACAGAGTATCAGTAGCGAGGTAGCGGCTGTTGCGCTCGCGCAGCACGCGCAAACGCGCCGTCCAGGCCGCGCCGCTGCTGTCGCGCAGCAAGGGCAGCGTCAGCTCGAGGCGTGGTCGCGAAAAAACGGCGCGCCCGGCCGCGAGCTGCTGGTCGAGGCGGTCGAACTGCAGGCGTACGCGCGTGTCGCCCTGCTGCCACTGCAGGGCCGGCCGATGCCGCCAGCCGCCCAGCTCCTGGCCATAACGCAGGAAGGCCAGCTCGTAGCCCAGGCTGCGCTGACGCCCCCGGCGCAGCCTCAGGGCGGCTTTCGCCAAATGGACAGGCGCCCCTTCGGTGCTTTCGAGGTTCCAGTCGCGCGCGAATTCGGCATTGCGCCAGGGCGCCACGCCGCGGAAAGCAGCCGCCACACCTTCGTAGTCGAGCGCGGCATCGAGCTGCCACTGGCCGGCGGCGCCCCAGCGCCAGCGATCGCCTGCCGCAGCGTAGATGGCCAGGCCCGTGCTGCGTTTGCCGAAAGGCGACAGGCGGTTGGCGTCGAAGGCCGAGAGCGCCGACTCGAAGCGAAAGAAGCGGCCCTGACCATCGTCCCACACCATGCCGGCGCCGGCCACCTGGTGCTGGCGCGGGGCCACCAGCCGCCGCGCCGGACGCCACGAGCCGCGCGGCTGTCCCGTCACGGGATCGGGCGCCACCCACGCATAGACGCGTCCGTTGGCAGCGCTGGGCAACAAAACGTAATCGCCCTGGCCGGGTCCCACTTCCGTAAACGAAGCCGCATAGCGGGCACTATCGGGATGCGTGCTCCACACCAGCACGTCGCGGTAGGTGATGCCGTTGACCGTGGTGTCTGTCAGCTTGTACAGGACGCGGAACTCGTCGAAGCCACCTTCGAGCGTGTCGATGGCCGGCTCGACGAACAGATTTTCCACCATATTGCCGGCCTGATAGAGCAACGCCAGCTCGAGCGAGTCGAAACCGTTGGAGCCCAGCGGACGACGGCCGTCCTGCTCGCTGTAGAGGTGCGCGTAGTAGCGGGTGCGGCCCTGACGGGCTTCCGCCTCGGCCACGAGCGTGCTGCGCAGATAGTTGCGGTCGGCATATTCGAACTCGACGATGACGCGGCTCTCGCGGCGCACCAGCCGATTGCGGGTGAAAGTCAGATCGCCGCGGTTGTAGTTGATGACGTAGTCGTTGTCGGCGCCGCGCGTGAGCAGCTCGCCGTCCATCCACACGCGCTCGGTGCCCGCCAGCACGATGATGAAGCGCTCGCCATTGGCGCCGGTGAGCCGATAGGGCCCTTGGTTGCCTTCCTCCACCTCGAGCGTCTGGCGGGCGAAGCGACCACGCGCCACGGCCGCCGAAGCTTTGCCCGTCAGGGCCAGTCCCTCGCCCACCTCGGCGCGATGTGTCACCTGGATGCCCTGAAGCCGCTTGAAGTAGTTGAGGAAATGGCTGTGTGCGGGCCGTCCCAGCTCGAAGTCGCCGGCAGTGAGTGTGGTCTCGTCCTTGCGCAGCCGGATGTACACCTGGTCGAAGTCGCGCAACTGCTGGGTGTTGCCTTCGGGCTGGAGGGGCAGGTCGTTGTCGGTCATGGCGGCCGTCACCTCGACGCCGTTGGGCAGGCGCCCTTCGATCTGGAGGTTCAGAGCCGAGTTGAGCACGAGGTTTTGGCTGTTGCCAAAAGAGAGCCCACGCGCAAAGGAACCGTTGTAGCGCAGGCCGGCGGGTACTTCGACGAGACTGCGGGCCTCGGGCTCGAAATGCCAGCTCAGCGGAGCACCGGCATCGCCGCGCAGCAGGGTGGTGCTGTCGAGCAGCTTCCGCCTTTCGGCAAAAACGGGAGGCAAGACGCGATAGTGCACCCAAACCGAGTCGCGAGCCGCCGGCCGCAGGTAAAGCGTGTCGCCGGCAAGCCGCCACAGCGAATCGGGTACGGGTAGTCCTTGCCGGTCGGCCAGCCGCACACTCGACGCAAAGAAGGGCACGGTATCCAGCACGACGGGCCGGGCCGTCCACGCCAGCCGCCGCAGCCGCAGGTTCGACAGGCTGTCGTGCTGGGCCGCTGCACCCCGCTGCAAGCCGATTATCGCCAGCCCTGCGAGCAGGATACGCCACAACCATCGCCTCGGCTCCATATGCAAAGCAAACGCATTGCCGGGCAAAATCTTGACAGGCAAGACAGTTTTCACCCTTGCGCCCGCCTCATGCGCCTTTTCCCGCTTTCGCAAAAAGTGTATTTTTGGGGGTGGTGTCCTTAAATAGATGATCGCGCGTCCCGAAAATGGACCGGCTGCAAAAGGTATTGCGTGTAGAGTTTAGGGTTTAAAGTTTAAAGTTTTTCTTGTTGATTATCAGTTGTTGTCAAATCCTCGGTTCTTCGGTTCCTCACTCATTCCAACCGCAGCCTTCGGCCGCAGAAAACGC
>WFYJ01000155.1 GCA_015490175.1 Saprospiraceae bacterium
ACGGGTGGCGTGCTGGGTGTATGAGTACGCGCTCGATACTGCCGGCAAGCCGGAAATCACGGATCCCAGCTACCTGGAATTCTGGCATCGCCACGAACAGCACCGCAAGTTCGTGCTGAACGGGTGACCACAAGGGGTGAGCGTTGCGCGTGTAGCGTTGAGGGTCAGACTCTGAGGATCCGGGCCTCAAGCTCACTCGGTCACTCCCTCCCTCTGTCACTCCCTCCCTCCCTCACTCACTCCATCACTCCTTCTCAAGAAAATGTCCGGTGCAGCGGCCCGTTTTGCCGAAAGGCAGACATAATTGGAAGGGAAGGGCGGCGCGGTATGGTGGCTGCTTCAGTACCTTGCGTGCCACATGAAAAAGCCGTTGCCATGTCGCGATTCCTGTTTTTGATTCTGGCCTTCTGGTTCTGTTTGCCGAAAGGCCACCTCCAAACCGATCCGCTGCTGCTCGGCCAGCCGGACAACCTGCTGCGCACCCTGGCCAACCCGGCCCTTGCGCCCCGGAAGAATGGCATCGTCGTGCAGTTGCCCGCCTTTTTCAGCCAGAGCTGGTTCGAGGGGCCTGCCTGGGGCGACTTCGTGAGGCGGCAGGGGGGGCAACGGGTACTCACCATAGACGATGCCATCGCCGAGATGAACGACCGCAACCGCCTCTTCCAGCAGAACGACCTGGTGTTGCTGGGGGTGGCGTTGGTGAAAGGGCGTACCAGTGCGGGCATCAGCAGTCGCTTCCGGCTGCACGCGCTGGGCGTCTATCCGAAGGCGCTGCCCCAGCTCATCTGGCAGGGCAACGGCCAGTTCGTGGGGCAGCTCGTCGAGCTGGATCATACGCTCGACATGTATTCGTTTCACGAGCTGTCGGCCTGGGGTATCGTCGGCCTGGGCAAGCTGACGGTGGGCGCGCGCATCAAGTGGCTCAATGGCGTGCAGGCGCTGCGCACCCAACGCAATGCGCTGTCGCTGCTGACCAGTGACACGGACTACGCCATCACCATTCGCAGCGATTATCTGCTGTACAGCGCTGGCACGTTCGACTACCGCTCGCTGCAGGACTTCACCCTCGACCTGCCCGGCGCCACGCTTGCCGACCTGGAGCTGTTTACGCGCAATGCGGGCATGGGCCTCGACCTGGGGGTGGCCTGGCGCGGCGAGCAGTGGGAGCTGGGTGCCAGCGTGACCGACCTGGGCGGCCGCATCCGCTGGACGCGCCAGGCACGCGCCTGGCAGTCGCAGGGCGACTTTGGCTATTCGGGCGTGGACATCTCGGCCGCGCTCACGGGCGATTCGGTTGCCTTCGGCGACGCCCTCGATACCCTGCGCGCGATTCTGCACATCGAACGGATGGACACGACCTTCGAGACGGCCCTGCCCACGCGCTACTGGTTCAGCGCCCACCGTCGCATCAATGCCATGATGCGCGCCGGGGCCGTTTTGTCGGCCGTACGGCTCGACCAGGACACCTATGCCACGCTCTCGCTGCAGGGTGCGGTGCGGCTGGGCCCCTTCGTCGAGGGCGGCGCGGCGCTCAACCTGCGCAAAGGGCCCCAGCCTACTACGCTGGCCCTTTCGGCTTCCGCCAAACTGGGCCCGGTGCGTGCTTCGGCCTGGGTGGACAACCCCGCTGCCATCGTGGCGCCTGCCCGGGCGCGCTTCTTTGCCGCACGCCTCGGCCTGCAGCTCGAACTGGGCGATTCGCCTTCCGGCAAATGAAGCCGCTTGCGGCAAATGCGCCGAATGGCGGAGAAAAGCAATGAAGCGGCACCTGTCGCTGCCCGGGCGCGTGCGGGAGCGTTGAACGTCGTAGGCATCGGCAAGGACGCGCGGAGCCAAGCCGCTCATTTTTGTTATGTTTGTGCTACGTCCGAACCGAATTGCCGTTCCTGCCTTCAAGGGTCCATTTTGCCGAAAGGCAAAAGCCATTCAATTCTTGCTTGTATATGGAAGTCCGAAAAGAGCGACCACCCACGACGGTAGTGATCGTGGGGGCCGGCAAGGGCGGTACGGCCCTGCTGGAGATCCTGTTTCGCGACCCCTCGACGCACATTCTCGGCGTGGTGGACAAAAACCCCGATGCGCCGGGCATGAAACTGGCGCGCGAACGGGGCATCCCTACCGCGAAGCGGGCCGAGAGCTTCCTCCTCAACCCCGACCGGCACGTGGACATCCTCATTGACGTGACGGGCAACGAGGAGGTGCGCCGCCATCTGCAGGAAGTGAAGCAGCCGACCACCCGCATGATCGGCGGGGCGGCCGCCAAATTCGTCTGGGCGCTCATCGAGGCCTACCGCACCAACGAGGTGCTGCAGGAAGAAGTGGCCAGCCTCAAGGCCACCCTCAGCGACGTGCCGGGCGAAGAGCTCATCTTCGGCCACAACCCCGTCATGCAGCAGGTGCGCGAGATGGTGTTGCAGGTGGCGCCCACGCCGGCCACGGTGCTCATCACCGGCGAGACGGGCACGGGCAAGGAGCTCATCGCGCGCACCATCCAGCGGCTCAGCCCCTTGCGCGACAAGCCCTTCGTGAAAATCAACTGTACGGCCTTTGCGCCCCAACTGCTCGAAAGCGAGCTGTTCGGATACAAGAAAGGTGCCTTTACCGGCGCACTCAAGGACAAGCCCGGCCTGCTCGAAAAGGGGCACGGCGGCACCATCTTCCTCGATGAAATCGGCGACATCACGCCCGAGATGCAGGTCAAGATGCTGCGCTTCCTTCAGTTTGGCGAGATCAGGCCTGTGGGCGGCACCGAGACGCGCACCGTGCAGGCCCGCATCATCGCAGCCACCAATCGCAACCTGGAGCAGATGATCGGCGAGGAGAAGTTTCGGGCCGACCTGTACTACCGGCTCAACACCTTCACCATCCACCTGCCGCCTTTGCGCGAGCGCAAGGAAGACCTGCCGCTGCTGGCCTACCACTTTCTCAAGCAGGCCGAAATACGGCTCAACAAGAAGGTGGGCTCGATCAGCAAGGCCGCCATGTCGTGCCTGATGCAGTACGACTACCCGGGCAACCTGCGCGAGCTGCAGAGCATCATCGAGCGGGCCGTCATCCTGTGCAAGGGCAACCAGATCGAGCCCGAGCACCTGCCGCACAGCCTGCAGCCCGGCGACGAGAGCTGGAAGCTGGAGGAAGGGCTGGTACAGGCGCGCCGGCGCGTGCTGGCCCAGTTCGAGCTGCAGGCCATTCAGTACTATTTGCGCGAAGCCAAAGGCAACGTGAGCAAGGCCGCTCTGCTGGCCCGCATGCCGCGCCGCTCGTTTTACCGGCTCATGGACAAATACGGCATCAAGAAATCGGATTATGAAAAGTGAACAGCCCTTCGATCTCTACATCTTCGACCTCGACGGCACGCTCGTCAATTCGCAGTACGACCTGTGCGATGCCGTCAATCACGCCCTCGATCAATTGGGGCGCCCCCGAATCGCCGTCGCGCAAATGCCCGCCCTGCTCGGCGAAGGCATTACGCGCCTGCTCGAACGCGTGCTCGACACCGACGATGCGGCCCTCGTAGCCGAAGCGCGTCGCCACTTCGACCACTACTACCACCGCCACTATACCGACAAGACGCGCCCCTATCCCGGCGTCGAAGCCGTCCTGGATCATCTGGCTTTCGCCAAAAAGGCCGTCTGCTCCAACAAGTACCACCCTTTCACGCAGGGCATCATCCGGACGCTCGGCCTCGAACGCTATTTCGACATGGTGCTGGGCGCACAGCCCGACAGGTACCGACTCAAGCCCGCACCCGACGCCATCCGCCTCATCCTCGACGAGCTGGACGTGCCGCCCGCGCGCGCCCTCATCGTCGGCGACTCGACGCACGACATCGAGGCCGGCAAGGCCGCCGGCATCGCCACCTGTGCCGTCACTTATGGCTATCGTCCCGCCACACTGCTGCGCTCGGCCGATCCCGACTGGATCATCAACGACATCCGCGAGCTGATGCACCTGCCCGTGCCCGTGAGGCCATAGATCGCTGCGACGGTGCGGGCGGCATTTGCCGAAAGGCAAAACAGACAGCCGCTGGCACAGGCGGCCCAGCCCCTGTCCCCGCCAACGACTCATGCGGCCTCGACGCAACGAAAAAAGGCGCTGCAACCTTCGTTGCAACGCCCTTGCATGCAAGCGATTTATTGCGCTTGCAGCCCTACCAAATAAAAGTCCATGCCATGTCTTTTCGGCTCAGGCAGCCGCTTCGCGTGCGGCCAGCCCTTGCAGCTTTTCGTTCATTGCACCGATCATGGCGGCCGGGTCGTCGGCCTTGAAGATGCCCGAGCCCGAGACGAGCACCTGGGCGCCGGCGGCGGCCACGGCATCGATGTTGTCGTACTTCACGCCGCCGTCCACCTCGACGAGGATGCGCTCGGCATGGCCACGCGCTTCGAGCAGGCGGCGCAGGCGGCGCAGCTTGTCGAGCGTGTTGGGAATGAATGCCTGGCCGCCAAAGCCCGGATTGACCGACATGATGAGCACGAGGTCCACGTCCTCGATCACTTCCTCGAGCACCGACAGGGGCGTGTGCGGGTTGAGGGCCAGCCCCGCCCTGACGCCGCGCGCCCGGATGGCCTGCAGGGCGCGGTGCACGTGGGGCGTGGCTTCGGCATGAATGGTCAGGATGTCGGCGCCGGCATCGCAGAACGCGTCGATGAACTTTTCGGGCTCCACAATCATGAGGTGCACGTCGCAGGGCGTGGTGGCCACCCGCTTGATGGCCTGCACCACGGGCACGCCAATGGTGATGTTGGGCACGAAGCGGCCGTCCATCACGTCGATGTGGAGCATGTGGGCGCCGGCCTGTTCGACCATGCGGATGTCGCGCTCGAGGTTGACGAAGTCGGCCGACAGCAATGAAGGTGCAATCTGGTACATGTCTTTTCTTTTCGGGTTGAGTGTGTTGTGCGGTGATCATCGTCCTCAGGAAGAGGCTGAGGCGGCCGCTTCGGCATCGATCTTTTCGAAGTCGAACTTGCGCCGGAACTGGTGGATGCCCTTGATGTAGCGCACCGAGCCCGAGGCCGAGCGGATGACGATGCTTTCGGTGGTCACCACGTCTTTGCCGCGGTCGAAGCGCACGCCTTCGAGGAAGCTGCCCTCGGTGATGGCCGTTGCGGCGAAGAAGGTATTGTCTGAGTGCACCAGATCGTCGAGGTCGAACACCTGGTCCAGGTCCACGCCCTCGGCGGCCAGCCGCTCCTTCTCGATGGCTTTCTGCGGGGCGCGCTTGCCCTGCATGCCTCCGCCGAGGGCCTTGACGGCACAGGCCGCCAGTACGCCCTCGGGCGTGCCGCCGATGCCCATCAGCACGTCGATGCCGGTGCCGGGGATGGCCGCCATGAGAGCGCCCATCACGTCGCCGTCGGTGTGGAGGCTGATGCGGGCGCCGGCCTTGCGGATGGCGGCGATGAGCTCCTGGTGGCGCGGCTTGTCGAGCACGAAGACGGTGAGGTCTTCCACCTTGCGGCCGAGCGCTTCGGCGATGCGGTGCAGGTTGCGGGCGGGCGTGTCGTTGATGTCGATGGCTTCGCGGGCGGCGGCTTCCACCACCAGCTTGTCCATGTAGAACGAGTTGCCCGGCCGCCACATCGAGCCGGCCTCGGCCGCCGCAATCACGGCGATGGAGTTGGGGCGGCCCAGGGCCAGCAGGCGCGTGCCCTCGACCGGGTCGACGGCGATGTCCACCCTGGGGCCGCGGCCCGAGCCCACCTTTTCGCCGTTGTACAGCATGGGCGCCTCGTCCTTTTCGCCCTCGCCGATGACGACGGTGCCGTCCATATCAACGGTGCGCAGGAAGGCCCGCATGGCGTTGACGGCGGCCTGGTCGCCTCCGTCCTTGTCGCCGCGCCCCATGTAGCGGGCAGCCGAGATGGCGGCAGCTTCGGTGACGCGCACCAGCTCCATGGCCAGGTTGCGATCGGGTTGTGCGCTGGTCTGTGCAGCCATTTTCATTTGTTTTTTTGCCTTTCGGCAAATGATTCACACGCGATGGACACCCCCGCAGGGTGCAGGTCAGACGGCCTGGCCGGCAAGCGCCTGCCGCACCATCTCGAGCTTGCCCTTGCTGAGCAGCTTTTCCGATTTGTGCTCGATGAATTTGGCGTACTCCTCGATGAAGACCTTGCCCGGCTTGCGGAAGTCGAAGTTTTCGGGATGGTCGCGGAAGTGCTCGCGATGCACGCGCATCCACACCAGGCGGCCGTCGGTGTCGATGTTGACCTTGGTGACGCCCAGCGGAATGGCCTTGGCGAATTCGTTGGCATCGACGCCGCGCGCCGAGGGGTCGAGCTTGCCGCCGGCTGCATTGATGCGCTCCACCTCCTCGCGCGGCACCGAACTCGAGCCGTGCATCACCAGCGGAAAGCCCGGCAGCCGCTCCTGTATGGCCGCGATGCGGTCGAAGTGCAAGCCCTGTTTGCCTTTGAACTTGTAGGCACCGTGGCTGGTGCCGATGGCTACGGCCAGCGAGTCGCAACCCGTGCGCTCGACGAATTCCTTGGCCTCGTCGGGGTCGGTCAGCATGGCGTGTTTCTCGTCCACCTCGATGTCTTCCTCCACGCCGCCCAGCATGCCCAGCTCGGCCTCGACGCTGACGCCCTTGGCATGGGCCCGCTCCACCACGCGCCGCGTGATGGCGATGTTTTCCTCGAAAGGCTCGTGCGAGGCGTCAATCATCACCGAGCTGTAAAAGCCGCTGTCAATGCACTCGTAGCACACTTCCTCGGTGCCGTGGTCGAGGTGCACGGCGAAGATGGCGTCGGGGTACATCTCTTCGGCCGCCTTGATGATGTTCTCCAGCATCTTTACACCGGCATAGGCGCGGGCCCCCCGCGAAATCTGGATGATGAAGGGCGCTTCGGCACGTGCGTGCCCCTCGAACAGGCCCAGCGCCTGCTCCATGTTGTTGATGTTGTAGGCGCCGACGGCAAATTTGCCATAGGCCACTTTGAACAGATCGGCAGTCGTGACAATCATGAGTGCGATTTTTTTTATAGGAATCGAACGAATGAGCACACTGAAAAAAGTGCCATGGATAAGCCTGAACTTTATGGTCTTACAGCTGATATTTTGCTTGAAGCATTGTAAATCAAATCTTTTTGCGCATCAATTTGAACGAACCGCAGCTTTCAGCCGCAGATGAACGCAGTTTGCGCGCAGTTTTTGTAACTCTGTGAAATTCAGTGCATTCTCGGTGGGTGCTCTGTGTAGCTGAATAATTTTTCGGCTTTTTTCAGGGGCCTCAGGATCTGAATCGGACAGTCAAACTGGCCAAACTGAAAACCCTCGACGCTCACCTTCCTTTCACGCCATTTCCCTGACTGCTTCGGCGACGGCCTCGGGCGTAAAGCCCAGCTTTTCGAACAGGACGGCACCGGGCGCCGAGGCGCCGAAGCGATCGAGGCCGAGGATGCGGCCCTGCGGCCCCACCCAGGGATACCACGACAGCGAGGCGCCGGCTTCCACGGCGAGGCGGCGCGTCACCTCGGGCGGCAGCACCTCATTGCGGTAAGCTTCGGATTGGGCGGCGAACAGCTCAGTCGAGGGCATCGACACGATGCGCAGCCGGTGGCCCTCGGCGTTGAGCCGTTTTTTGGCCTCGAGGGCCAGGGCCACCTCCGAGCCGCTGGCGATGATGATGGTATCAAAGCCTTCGTCCTCGATCAGTACGTAGCCGCCGCGCGCCAGCATGTGGGCCGGCGCCATGCCTTCAGCGGCGCGGTCGGGCACGGGCAGCTTCTGGCGGCTGAGCACGAGCGCCACGGGCCCCTGGCGATGCGTGAGCGCCACTTTCCACGCCTCGGCCGTTTCGGCGGCGTCCATGGGGCGGATGAGCGTCATGCCCGGCATGGCGCGCAGCGAGGCCAGGTGCTCGACGGGCTGATGCGTGGGGCCGTCTTCGCCCAGGCCGATGCTGTCGTGCGTCAGCACGTAGATCACAGGCAGCTTCATCAGTGCCGCCATGCGCATGGCCGGCCGCATGTAGTCGGTGAAGACGAAAAAGGTGCCTGCATAGGGCCGGATGCCGCCGTGCAGCGCCAGGCCGTTCATGATGGCGCCCATGGCGTGTTCGCGCACGCCGTAGTGGATGTAGCGGCCCGTGGGGTCGTTTGCCGAAAAGGCCTTCTCGTCTCTGGGAAAAGTGTTGTTCGAGGGCGTCAGGTCGGCCGAGCCGCCCATGAGCTGGGGCACGCGCGGCGCCAGGTAGTCGAGTACGCGGCCCGAGGCGGCGCGCGTGGCGATGGGCTTGCCCGGCTCGGGGGCGGGCAGCTCGAGCGCTTCGGGTGCGATGCTGTCTTTCAGCCTTTCGGCAAATTCGGCCCAGCGGTCGGGCGCCTGGGCGCGCAGGCCCTCGGCCGTTTGCTGCCACTGCTCCTCCCACTGGCGGCCGTTGGCGAGGGCTGCCGTCGTAATGGTTTCGCGGATGGCGTCGGGCACGTAGAACGGCCGATCCACGGGCAGGCCCAGCGCCTCCTTGGTCAATCGCACCTCTTCTTCGCCAAGCGGGGCGCCGTGCACGTGATGCGTGTTGGCCTTGTTGGGGCTGCCTTTACCGATGATGGTGCGAAAAGCGATGAGCGTAGGACGCGTGGTGTCGGCATGGGCCCGCTGGAAGGCCTGGCGTATCTGGTCGAAGTCGTGTCCGTTGGCCGAGAGCACCTGCCAGCCGTAGGCCTCGAAGCGCAGCAGCACGTCTTCGCTGAACGACAGCTCGGTGGGCCCATCGATGGTGATGCGGTTGTCGTCGTAGCAGAGGATGAGCTTGCCCAGCTTCAGGTGGCCGGCCAGCGAGCAGGCCTCGTGGCTGATGCCTTCCTCGAGGTCGCCGTCGCCGGCAAAGACGTAGGTGTAGTGATCGACCAACCGCCAATCGGGCAGGTTGTAGCGGGCAGCCAGATGCCGCTCGGCAATGGCCATGCCCACGGCATTGGCGATGCCCTGGCCCAGCGGGCCGGTCGTAGTCTCCACGCCGCGCGTGACGAAGTTTTCGGGGTGGCCGGGCGTGCGGCTGCCCCACTGGCGGAAGTTTTGCAGCTCTTCGATCGGCAGCTCGTAGCCGAACAGGTGCAGCAGGCTGTAGATGAGCATGCTGCCATGGCCGCCCGACAGCACGAAGCGGTCGCGATTGAACCAGTCGGGGTTGGCGGGGTTGTGACGCAGCCACTCGCCCCACAACACGGCCGCCACGTCAGCCATGCCCATGGGCATGCCCGGATGGCCCGAGTTGGCTTGCTGCACCCCGTCAATGGCGAGGCCCCGAATGGTGTGGGCCAGCAGGGTGAGTGTCTGATCGTCGAGCCGGCGGAAGGGCTGGCGTGCCGCCACCGCCGCAGGTGTGCCTTGCACCATGTGTGTGTTTTTTCTTTGAAAAAAGCGGGTTCTCAGGCTGAGGTGGCCACCGACGAAGGCTGCGACATCTCGAGACTGCTGTTGATCATGAAGTACGAGATGACGAGCTGGGCCAGCGCCAGGGGGTACGACACCATGGTCTCGTTGCCCTTCTGGAAAAGGCCTACTTCGTCCATGTTGAGCTCGAAATTGCGCTCGCGGATGAGATTGCCCAACCGCATCTTGAGCACGTTGGTCTGCATCTCGTCAATTTCGCCGTGGATGTCGAGCACCTCGAAGGGCCGGCCGTTCCACTTTTCGAAAGACATGTGCAGGCAGGGCGTGCCGCTGCCGCGCTCACAGGGATAGTCCTTGAACTCTTCCACGATCTGTTCTATGATGCTGCTGAGCTGCTCGCAGGGCTGCGTGGGGCTCAGCCCGATCTTGGCGTTGAGGCGCGCATCGTTGCTTTGCTTCTGCTTGGGGTAGAAGCGCACTACGATGTCGGCGTATTTCTTCTGGGGGCGGATGAATGCGGCCGAGTCGGCCTCGCGCGCATCGAGGGCGGCGAGCACCTGCTCGGGCGTGTATCCGCGCTTGGCCGTGTCGCGCTGCACTTTCCACTGGCGCCGCAGGGCCTCGGGCGGGTCGAGAAAGACCTTGACGTCGAACTGGTCGCGCAAGATGCGGGTGTGGTAGCCCAGCAAGCCCTCTACGATGACGAAGCGGGCCGGCTTGATGTAGGTGGGCGGATCGAAGTCGCCCGTCGAGTGGTTGTAGTTGGGCTTGAGAATGGGGCGCCCCGCGCGCAGGTCGCGCAGGTGTTGCTCCATGATGTCTATGTGGTTGCAGTCGGGGTGCAGGGCCGTAATGCCCAGCTCCTTGCGCTGCTTGCGGTTGTATTTGTGGTAGTCGTCAGTGCAGATGGCCGTGACATTGTCCGGGCCCAGCAGGTTGACGATGCCCCGGGTGAGTGTGGTCTTGCCCGTGGCGCTGTCGCCGACGATACCGAGCAGAATGCACTTTTTGTCCATGACAGAAAGATTGAGGGATGAACGCTATGGTTCGCGATGGCTTTTGTTGGTGAAACACGTGTACACACCTCCCGTCGGGGCGCTTGCTGTCTGCCACCCTCCCCCGAGGGGGAAGGTGCAGACCACATAATGCAAAGCAGAATGAGCAGTTTTTTGGCGTTAGCCAGCCTGCAGGTCGGAAAAACAGGCGTCGTATGTGCGCCGGCAGATCATGCCGGCTGGGCGGCTTCCTCGGGGCGGTACACCACGAAGGAGAGCACCTGGCACTGCTTCTTGTTGTCGTATCCCGTGACCTTGATCCAGGCGTTCGGGTTTTTGGCCTTGCAGGCCGCCAGCTCCTCCATCACCTTGTCGGCATTGCGATCGATGAAGAAGGGCAGCTTCCAGAAGTTCCAGTAAGAGACTTTGGGATGCAGCTCGAAGGTGTATTCGATGCCGGGGATGTACCCTTTCTCGATGATGTATTCCACCTGCTTGCGGATCTCGTCTTCCGTCATGGGCGGCAGATAGGAAAAGGTTTCTGTATGCATGGCTTGCCAGTTTTTTTGCCGAAAGGCGGTTTGAGAAAAAAAGGAGCAGGCCCGAACAACCGCTTTGCGTTGCCAATGAGTGATGACCTCGGGAAAAAGCTGAAAACGAAACCAACCAGCAGCGTCTGTCGGCCTCCGGGTCACCTGCTCCCTTGGGCCCGGCGGCACCGTTGTGCCGCCTCAGGCCGATAAAGGAAATCCGATCCGATTCTCCAGACTGTATGCTCGATGGCTGTCAGAGCTTGTCCACGGTGTCGAACTCGAATTTGATCTCCTTCCAGGTCTGGAGGGCCATGTCGAGTTCGGGCGAGTTTTTGGCGGCCTCGCGCAGGATGTCGTTGCCCTCGCGCAACAGGTCGCGCCCTTCGTTGCGGGCCTTGATGCAGGCTTCGAGTGCGACGCGGTTGGCCGTGGCGCCGGCTTCGCTACCCCAGGGGTGGCCCAAGGTGCCGCCGCCGAACTGGAGCACGACGTCGTCGCCGAAGATGTTGACCAGCTCGGGCATGTGCCACACGTGGATGCCGCCCGAGGCTACGGGCATCATGCCCGGCATGCTGACCCAGTCCTGATCGAAATAAATGCCGCGCGACAGGTCGCGCTCGACGTAGTTTTCGCGCAGCAGGTCGTTGACGCCGAGCGTGGAGCGGCGGTCGCCCTCGAGCTTGCCCACCACGGTGCCGTTGTGTACGTGGTCGGCGCCCACGATGCGGCACCACTTGGCCAGCACGCGCCAGTGAATGCCGTGGTTGGGCTGGCGGTCAATGACGGCGTGCATGGCGCGGTGGGCGTGCAGCAGTACGCCGTTGTCGCGGCACCACTTCGACAGCGAGGCAAAGGCCGTGAAGCCTACCGTCAGGTAATCGACCATGATGATGCGGCTGCCCAGCTCCTTGGCAAATTCGGCGCGCTTGTACATCTCTTCCATGTTGCCGGCCGTGACGTTGAGGTAGTGCCCCTTGCGTTCGCCCGTCTCGGCTTCGGCCTTGTTGACGGCCTCCATGACGAACATGTAGCGGTCGCGCCAGCGCATGAAGGGCTGCGAGGTGATGTTCTCGTCGTCCTTGGTAAAGTCCAGGCCGCCCTTGAGTGCTTCGTACACCACGCGGCCGTAGTTTTTGGCGCTCAGGCCCAGCTTGGGCTTCATGGTGGCGCCAAGGAACGGCCGCCCGTACTTGTTGAGGCGGTCGCGCTCGCTGGTGATGCCGTGGGGCGGCCCCTGGAAGGTCTTCAACAAGACCGGCGGGATGCGCAGATCTTCGAGGCGCAGCGCCCGAATGGCCTTGAAGCCGAAGACGTTGCCCACGATCGAAGACATGAGGTTGGGCATCGAGTCTTCCTCGAACAGGTCGAGCGGGTAGGCGATATATGCGATGAACTGGTCGTCGCGGCCAGGGATGGTTTCGATTTCGTAGGTGCGGCCGGCATAGCGGGCGCCGTCCACGAGGTGGTCCGACCACACGGTGGTCCAGGTGCCCGACGAAGACTCGGCGGCTACGGCTGCCGCAGCTTCCTCGAAGGGCACGCCCGGCTGGGGCGTGATGCGGAAGGCGGCGAGCACCTCCGTGTCTTTGGGCTCATAGCCCGGGCTGTAGTAGTGGCGGCCGGGGGCACTGTAATCCTTTACGCCGGCTTCGAAATGGGCCGTGTTTTTTCCGTTGTTTGCTGCCATGAGTTCAGACAGTTTGAATGGTTTGAAAAAATGCAATGAGCGAGTCGAGTGTGAGCGGTCCGAGTGTGGGCACTACGGCCAGAGCCCCGTCAAAGCGTTGTGTGCGCGTGTAGTCGTTGTAGCAGACGATCGTTTCGATGCCCGCCGCGCGGGCGGCCTGCAGGCCGTCTTCGGCATCTTCGATCATCAACAGTTCGTCGGGTTGTAAGCCCGTACGATTCATCAGTATCCGGTGTAGCAGTCCGTCGCTGCGCGTCTTGCGGCCGGTTTCCTTGCCGAGTATCCACTCGATGTGGGGAAACACCTCCGGCAAGCGCCGCCGCAACAACGCCTCGATCTGGGCCTCGTGCGAGGTGGAAATGACGGCCAGCCGCAGGCCGGATTCGCGCATCTGGCGCATGAGCCGGCGCACGCCCGGCCGCAAGCGCACCTCGCCGAGGTAGCGTTCGATGTACAGTTCTTTTTTCAGGGGCGTAAACCGCTCGACGTAGTCTTTGATTTCCGCCTCGCCGTACCCCTTTTGGGTCAGCACATGACGCAGCCGGTTGGCATTGCCGGGAATGGTCGGGATCATCTCCCTGAACTCCGCCCAGCTCCACTCGATGTCCAACCCCAACCGGCGCATGGCCTCGTTGCAGGCCGGCAGGTGACCGTAGCGCTCCGTGTCGGCTATCGTGCCGTCCACATCCCAGATCACCATTTTCAACTCGGCCATGCCTTTGCTGCGTTTGCCCCCTCTATGCCAAAGGACGTGCCGGGCCAGACCGGAATGAAAATAGTTTTGAAAGTGTTATTTATTTTATTTTGAAAATCAATAATCTGTGAAGCGTGGCGCCTTGCTGCAGGCCGCGTGGATTTTTGAGTTTTGTGTCATAAGTGTCTCATGATGGCGACGAGCGGGTCGAATGGAAAGCGGGGTTGTGCTTTTGTGATTGATAATCAGTGTTTTTGTGTGCGCTCGTTTGTCACATGTGCGGGCTGATCGCGGACGACGGTTGAAGTGGCGTGTCATTTTTGTCACATGCGAGAAAGTGCCCGGAGCGGCTTTCGCCAAAAGCACGGATGAAGACAATGCTCAATGGATGGACAGTCTCAACGCGCAACCCTGCTGCCTCAACCATCTGCAGGGAATATTTTGTTAAAAAAAACAGAAACCAAAAAAACGAGGCCATGAGCATGACCGGATTCGACGTATTCGATCGCGCCGTGCACAAGACTTTCACCTGGATGCACGAGCTGGGCCGGGAGCTGGGCACCGACGACCGGCACAAGATCTGGATCGCCCTGCGTGCCGGTCTGCACGCCCTGCGCGATCGGCTGCCCCATGCCGAGGTGGCCCAGCTTGCCGCACAACTGCCGCTGATCGTGCGCGGCCTGTTCTACGACGGCTGGGTGCCGGCGCGCACCCCGCTCAAGGTGCGCAACCGGGAGGAGTTCTTCCATCTGGTGGCGCGCGAATTTCCCCCCGGTTTCGAGCTGTCGCCCCAAGCGGTCTTTCAGGCCACGATGAAGGTGTTGCGCCGGCACGTCAGTCCGGGCGAGATCGAGGACGTGCTGCAAAGCTTGCCCAGAGACATCCGGGAAACGGTCGCGGCCTGAGTGCCGCGATTTTCTTTTTTCGGCAGAAAGGAATGACGCCACGACCATCGTCTGTCAGTGCCATTCTCATCGCCTTTACCGCAGCGAGCCGGTGGCAGAATCCTTACATTCGCCTTTCGGCAAATTGCACCCGGAAAACGCACGCATGATGACGAGAACCTGGTGGAAAGAGGCGGTGATTTACCAGATCTACCCGCGCAGCTTCATGGACAGCAATGGTGACGGCATTGGCGACCTGCCGGGCATCATCAGCCGGCTGGATTATCTGGCTCACCTCGGCGTGGACGTCCTGTGGCTCAGCCCCATCTTCCAGTCGCCCAACGACGACAACGGCTACGACATCTCGGACTACGAAGCCATCATGGCCGAGTTCGGTACCATGGCCGACTTCGAGCGCCTTTTGGCGGAAGCCCACAAACGCGGCCTGAAAGTGTTGCTCGACATCGTGGTGAACCACTCGTCCGACGAGCATCCGTGGTTCCGGCAGAGCCGTAGCAGCAAGGACAACCCCTTGCGCGACTTCTACTTCTGGCAGCCGGCCCCGCCCAACAACTGGAAGTCCTTTTTCGGCGGCAGTGCCTGGCAGCACGATCCCGCCACGGGCGCGTACTACCTGCATCTCTTTTCGCGCAAGCAGCCCGACCTGAACTGGGAAAACCCGCGCTTGCGCCGCGAGATCTATCGCATGATGCGTTTCTGGCTCGACAAGGGCGTGGACGGCTTCCGCCTCGACGTCATCCCCCTCATCTCGAAGCGCACCGACTGGCCCGACGCCTACGAGGACGATTTCCTGCGGACGGTATACGAGATCTACGCCAATGGCCCGCGCGTGCACGAATACCTGCAGGAGATGCATCGCGAGGTCTTTGCCCGTTACGACATGATGGCCCTGGGCGAAGGCATTGGCGTGACGCCCGCCAACTGCCTCGATTACGTAGGCGAGGATCGCCGCGAGCTGCACGTGCTCTACCACTTCGACCACATGTTTCTGAACTTCGGTGCGGGCGGGCGCTTCGATCCCGTGCCATGGAAGCTGACCGACTTCAAGGCCGTGTTCCGGCGATGGGACGAAGCCATCGGCGAGGAGGGCTGGATCAACATCGTGCTCGACAATCACGACTTTCCGCGCATGGTGTCGCGCTTTGGCAACGACGGCCCCTGGCGCGAGGCCTCGGCCAAGCTGCTGGCCACACTGCTGCTCACCATGCGCGGCACGCCCTGTATCTATCAGGGCAGCGAGCTGGGCATGACCAACGCCCGCTGGCACCGCCTCGACGAGCTGCGCGACATCGAGGCGCGCAACGCCTGGGCCGAGTGGCAGGCCAACGGCCGCAACGATGTGCAGGCCTTTCTCGAAGCGGCATCCGTCAACGGTCGCGACAACGCGCGCACGCCCATGCAGTGGACCGACGCGCCCCACGCCGGCTTCACCACCGGCATGCCCTGGATCAAGGTCAACGAAAACTACCCCGAGGTGAATGCCCGCAAGGCCATGGCCGATGCCGACTCGGTGTTTCACTACTACCGCCACCTCATGGCGCTGCGCAAGGCGCACCCCACGCTCATCTATGGAAGCTACAGGCCCCTGCGCGAAGACGACGAACAGCTCTTTGCCTACGAGCGCCGCGATGCCGACGGCCGCTACCTGGTGCTGCTCAACTTCGGCGAGGCGGAATATCCGGTCGAGGGGCTGGTGCCCGCCGAACATCGCTGGCTCATCGGCAACTATGCCATGCCTACCACCGCCGACGAGCCCCTGCGCCCCTGGGAGGCGCGCGTGCTGGAGCTGGATGCGTGAAATGAGCAGAAAAAGAGCCGGTGCGCTGTGGTTTTTCGAATCAGGTTTGTGGAAAGTGTTAAAGTGTCAGTATGGTAGTACATATTCGAGCATAATACGTCTTTTTTGCAAAGAATATGCAAAAATATCGCGTTATGCTCGTGTATTTTGCCTGTGAAAATTTCAAGGTCTTTCGGGATGAGGTGGTGTTGGATCTGCGCGCCACACCGGACAAAGCGCACCGCGACACGCATGTCGTGAAGCCGGCCGGTTTCGCGCGCGGAGCGCTTTTGAAGAGTTGTGTGCTGTTAGGCCCCAATGCCGCCGGCAAGAGCAGTCTGTTCGATGCTTTGAAAACCATGCAACTGATGGTGCTGGCTTCCGCCAAATGGCAGATCGGCGATCTGCTGCCGCATCGTCCTTTCCGACTCGATGAGCAAAAACGCACGGCAGCCACTTCTTTTGAGCTGTGTTTTCTTTCGAAAAGCGGCCGGTTTCGCTACGGCTTTCGCTACGACCGGACTCAGGTAAAAGAGGAGTGGCTCTGGTTGCGGAAGCCCGGCAAACGCACCAGGGAACGGATGTTATTCGAACGCACCGCGCAGGACATGCGTCTGGCCCCGGAGTGGAAAGATCGCATCGGCTTGTTGAAGCGGGAAGGGCTGGTGCGCGACAATGCCTTGCTGCTTTCTGTGGCGGCCCAGTTCAACGCACCTGTAGCCACCGAGATCGTGCACTGGTTTCGCAACAGCTTGCTGCTGGTGTCCGGCCTCATGGAGCGGGGCGGCGATACGGTAATGCACACGCTGGACTGGGCCAACGAGCGGCCTGAGCGAAAAGCCCTGCTGTTGGAGCTGTTGCGGGCCGCCGACTTCGGCATTGTGGATTTCAGGGAAAAAGAAATGCCCGAACCGGATGAATGGAGGCGAGTACCGGAAACGTTTCGAATGATTTTGAAAAAGGAGCTGAAAGCCGGCAAAAGAATTCGCTTCGGAGTGGAAACCGCCCACAGGGTCGAGGGAGCTTCCAGCGTGAAAGCGCTTGAGTACTTTGATTTGCATGGCGACGAATCGGCCGGTACCGAGCGCTTTTTTGCACTTGCCGGTCCGGTATTGCATGCTCTGGAGCAGGGCTGCGTCCTCTTCGTGGACGAGCTCGATGCGCGCCTGCATTTTGCGCTGTCGAGGATGCTGGTGGCACGCTTTCACGACAAGGCACAAAAGTGCAGCCAGTTGCTGTTTACCACGCACAACCTGCTCTGGCTCGACACGCACCACTTCCGCCGCGATCAGCTCTGGCTGCTGGAAAAAGACCCGAACGAAGCTGCCTCCCTGTTTTCGCTGGCGGAATACAAAAGCACCGACGCACGCAAGGGCATAAACCTGAGAAAGCGCTACCTTGAAGGGCGTTTCGGCGCAATGCCGCTAACAGACGATTCCTGGTGGGAATCGGAATGGTATTCCGAGCCCGATTGTGCGTCCACACCGGAATAAATGGCAACCCGACACCGAAAACCCAGGGCAGCTCGAAAACGCCCGCGTAAAACGCGTGCCCTGCGCAGGCGCGTGCTGGTCATGTGCGATGGCAAGACCGAAAAAGACTATTTCGTTCATCTCAGACGCATGCTGCGCAATGTGGCTGCATTGGATGTCCGACACTTCAAGTATGACCTCAAGGGCTTTCGCTTGCCATCGGACGATTTTGACGAGATCTGGTGTGTTTTTGACAAGGACGACCGGAAAAACGAGACGTTCGACAAATTCATTCAAGAGGCGAATGAAAGAAAGTGGATAGCAGGATGGTCCAATCCGTGCTTCGAGTTATGGCTGGAGCTGCATTTCCATGAGGTGTCGCGCCACGCGCGCAAGCAGTACGATCAAACGCGCCGCTGGGAGCAACTGGCTGAGAAAAAATTTGGCAGGAAGCCGCGCAAAACACTGGACGGCCAGTTACTCGACGAGTTGCTCGAATGTTTTCCTGCAGCCATCGAGCACGCGCGGCATTTGTACCATCAATGGGAAAAAGACGCGTCGCTGGCGCAACACCCTTCCCGCCGAAATCCCTGCACCATGGTTTTCCTTCTGGCAGAGCGGGTGCGCGCCCTCCAGCAATCGCATCAGTAGTCGCAGCGTCCTGCAGGGGCTCGGGCAACTGCTTCCCGCATCGGGTTGGCTGTATCGTACGCTGCCCAATAACTACCTTCGCTCCCGAATCACCCGATTTTCCCGACCAAATCACCGACCAATGAACCGTCTGTTCGTCATCCTTGCGGCGCTGTTTTTGGCGACAGCCGCATTTGCGCAAAGCGACAAAAAAGAGGAATGGGACATCAGCAACCCGCCCGGCGAGGGCTGGAACTGGCAGGAGGTGCACTTCACCACCGACGAGGGCACCTGGATGAACGTGGACGTCAGCCCCGACGGCCGGACGATCGTCTTCGACCTGCTGGGCGACATCTACACCATGCCCCTCAGCGGCGGCAAGGCCACGCCCCTGCGCACGGGCATCGCCTGGGAGGTGCAGCCCCGCTTTTCGCCTGACGGCAAAAAAATCCTGTTCACCAGCGATGCCGGCGGCGCCGACAACATCTGGGTCATGAACGCCGACGGCACCGAGGCCCGCCAGGTGACGAAGGAGAACTTCCGCCTGCTCAACAATGCCGAATGGCTGCCCGACGGCCAGTACTTCGTGGCGCGCAAGCACTTCACCTCGACGCGCTCGCTCGGCGCCGGCGAGATCTGGATGTACCACATCAGCGGGGGCTCGGGCCTGCAGCTCACCAAACGCAAGAACGACCAGCAAGACGTCAACGAGCCCACCGTCAGCCCCGACGGCCGCTACGTCTATTTCAGCGAAGACATGTACCCGGGCGGCTACTTCCAGTACAACAAGGACCCCAACAAGCAGATCTACGTGGTGCGCCGCTACGACCGCCAGAAGGGCGAGGTGAAAAACATCATCACCGGGCCGGGCAGCGCCAGCAGGCCGCAGATTTCGCCCGACGGCAAAAAGATCGCCTTCATCCGGCGCGTGCGCACCAAGACAGTGCTCTTTGTGCACGACCTCGAGACCGGCCTCCAAACGCCCGTCTATGATCGCCTCAGCAAGGACCAGCAGGAGGCCTGGGCCATCTTCGGCACCTGGCCCGGCTTCGATTGGACGCCTGACGGCAAATACATCGTCATCTGGTCCGACGGCAAGCTGCACAGGATCGAAGTGGCCACGGGCAAGGACGAAATCATTCCGTTCGAGGTGGAGGTGCGCACGAAAGTGGCCCAGACGCTGCGCTTCCGCAACGACGCTTTCCGCGATTCGTTCGAGGTGCACGCAATTCGCCATGCCGTCACCTCCCCCGACGAGCAGTGGCTGGTCTTCAATGCGGCCGGCTACCTGTGGAAAAAGCGCCTGCCCGACGGCCGCCCCGAACGTCTCACCGACGCTACCGACCTCGAGTTCGAGCCGGCCTTTTCGCCTGACGGCAAATGGCTGGCCTGGGTCACCTGGAACGACGAGGAGACCGGCGCCATCATGCTCATGGACTGGGCCTCGGGACAGACGCGCCGGCTCACCACCGAAAAGGGCATCTTCCGCACGCCGGCCTTTTCGCCCGACGGCAAAATGATCGTGTACCAGAAAGAAGGCGGCAATGCGCACCAGGGCTACACCTGGTGTGCGCGCCCCGGCATTTACATCCTTTCCCTCGAGGGCGGCGCGCCGCGCTTCGTGACCGAGGAAGGTATCTGGCCCGTGTTCAGCGCCGACGGCCGGCGCATCTTCTACCAGACGGGGGGCTACCTGTTCGGCAAGCTCACCAAGTCGTACTACAGCGTGCGCCTCGACGGCACCGACAAGCGCAAGCACGCCGAAGGCAAGTACGCCCAGCGCTTCGTCATCAGCCCCGACAACAACTGGATCGCCTGGTCGGAGCTGTACAAGGTCTATGTGGCGCCTTTCCCGAAAACGGGCCACACCGTCGAGCTGTCGTCGAAGAGCAAGGCCGTGCCCATCGCGCAGGTAGCGCGCGACGCCGGATACAACATCCACTGGTCGGCCGACAGCCGCAAGCTGTTCTGGACGCTGGGCAACGAGTACTTCAGCGACGCGCTCAGCGAGCGCTTCCGCTTCCTCGAAGGGGCGCGCGACACGGTGCCGCCCATGGACTCGGCCGGCCTGAAGGTGGGCCTCGTGCTGCCGTCCGACCGCCCCGAAGGCATCATCGCCTTCACCAATGCCCGCATCATCACCATGCGCGGCGATGAAGTCATCGAGCGCGGCACGCTCGTCGTCGAAGGCAACCGCATCGCTGCCGTAGGGCCTCGCGGCAAGGTGCGCATCCCGAAAAACGCCAAAGTCATCGACTGCACGGGCAAGACCATCATGCCCGGTATCGTGGACGTGCACGCGCACGTGGGCAACTTCCGCTACGGCCTCAGCCCGCAAAAGCAGTGGGAGTACTACGCCAACCTGGCCTACGGCGTCACCACCGCACACGACCCCTCCTCCAACTCGGAAATGATTTTCAGCCAGAGCGAGATGATCAAGGCCGGCCACATGGTCGGGCCGCGCCTGTTCAGCACCGGCGTCATCCTCTACGGCGCCGACGGCGACTTCAAGGCGGTCATCAACTCGCTCGACGATGCGCGCTCGGCCCTGCGCCGCACCAGGGCCTTTGGCGCCTTCTCGGTCAAGAGCTACAATCAGCCGCGCCGCAACCAGCGCCAGCAGATCATCCAGGCGGCCCGCGAGCTGGGCATGCTGGTGGTGCCCGAGGGCGGCTCGACCTTCTACCACAACATGACCCAGATCGTGGACGGCCACACCGGCATCGAGCACAACATTCCCGTGGTGCCGCTCTTCCGCGACGTCATCGAGCTGTGGCGCCACACCGAAGCCCACAACACGCCCACGCTCATCGTCAACTACGGCTCGGTGAGCGGCGAGTACTACTGGTACCAGCACACCAACGTCTGGGAAAAAGAGCGCCTGCTCGCCTTTACGCCCCGCCAGATCGTGGACACCCGCAGCCGCCATCGCACCATGATTCCCGAAGAGGAGTACGAAAACGGCCACATCCTCACCTCGCGCCAGCTCAAGAAGCTGCACGATGCCGGCGTGCGCATCAACCTGGGCGGCCACGGCCAGCTGCAGGGCCTCGGCGCCCACTGGGAGCTGTGGATGCTGCAGCAGGGCGGCATGAGCAACCACGAGGCCCTGCAATGCGCCACCATCAACGGCGCGCGCTACCTCGGCATGGACCACCAGATCGGCTCGCTCGAGGTGGGCAAGCTGGCCGACCTCATCGTGCTCGACAAGAACCCGCTCGAAAACATCCGCAACAGCGAGTTCGTGCGCTACACCATGGTCAACGGCCGCCTCTACGACGCCGCCACCATGAACGAGATCGGCAATTACGACCGTCCCCGCACGAAGTTCTACTTCGAAATGCCGGGATACAACGGCAGCTTCCCGGGCTATGGCCAGACGCACAGCCATTGTTCGTGTGGCAAGTGACCGCTCGGGTGGGGAAGAGGGCGGTGCCGTTTTTCCTTTTGCGCTTCCGCAAATGCCGCCCTTTCCCGCTTTCGCAAAAAACGAAAAGAAATGAACCGCCTCGAACAACTCCTCGCACTCTACGAACAGAACCCCGATGACAGCTTCGTGCTGTTCGCCCTCGGCAAGGAATACGAGCAGCTCGGCCAGGACGCCGAAGCCGAGCGCTGGTATCGGCGCCTCGCCGAAACCGATCCCGACTACCTCGGCCTGTGGTACCACCTGGCCGCACTCGTGGCGCGCACCGGCCGCAAGGACGAAGCCCTCGCCCTGTACGACGAAGGCATCCGCCGTGCCCGCGCCGCCGGCGACCAGCACACCCTGTCGGAATTGCAAAACGCACGGATGAATCTCGAAATCGAATGAACCCACTTTTTCTCAATGAGAAAGCCATGCTTCGGCTTTCGCCAAAAAAACTTGATCGTATGCGATGGATAATCCTGGCGCTGACAGGCATGCTGTGGTGGAGCTGCGCCAACGGGCCGCATTTCCCGAAAGGGGTTCAACTGGAAGAAGTGGAAGTGCCCAGCGAAGCGGGCGGCATGCCCAACCTGTTCACCGACGGCGAGGGGCTGTGGCTCTCGTGGGTCGAGTTCGTGGATGACACGACCGATGCGCTCGTGTGGAGCCGCCTGCACGAGGGCGCCTGGCTGCCGCCCCGAGAGGTGGCACGCGGCAGCAACTGGTTCGTCAACTGGGCCGACTTTCCGTCGCTGGCCGTCTTTGCCGACGGCCGCACCATGGCGGCACACTGGCTGCAGATGCGCGGCGAGGGCACCTACGACTACGACGTCCACATTGCCCTTTCGCACGACGGCGGCCAGACCTGGCCCCTCGAATTCATCCCGCACCGCGACAGCGTGGCGGCCGAGCACGGCTTCGTGACGCTGCTGCCGCTGCCCGACAACCGCGTGCAGGCCTTCTGGCTCGACGGCCGCCAGGCGCCCGATGGCGGCCCCATGACGGTGCGCACGGCCGCCTTCGACACCGAAGGCCGCCTCAGCGACGAAGCCCTCCTCGACGACCGCACCTGCGACTGCTGCCAGACCGACGCTGTGCGCACGGCCTCGGGCCTCGTGGCCGCCTGGCGCGACCGTTCCGAGGACGAGATCCGCGACATCTTCACCAGCCGCCAGACCGACGACGGCTGGACCGCCGGCCGCCCCGTCCACGCCGACAACTGGATGATTGCCGGCTGCCCCGTCAACGGACCTGCACTCGCCGCCCGCGGCGACACGGTGGTCATCGTCTGGTTCACCATGGCCGACAACGAACCGAGGGTGCAGGTGGCCTTCTCGCACGATGGTGGCGCCACCTGGAGCGCGCCGCTGCGCCTCGATGAGGGGCAGGCCCTGGGCCGCGTCGATGTGGTCTGGACCCCCGAAGGGCACGCCCTCGCTTCCTGGCTCGAGCAGCAGCCGGCAGAGGATCCGGATGCTGCGCCTTCCGGCAAAATCGTGGCCCGCATGGTCACCGCCGATGGCCGGATGAGTCCCGTCTGGACGCTGACCCCCACCGATCCTTCGCGCCGCAGCGGCTTTCCCATCCTCGAACGCGTCGGCAACGACATCTGGCTGGCCTGGACCGAAGTGACCGAAGAAGACACGCGCGTGCGTACGGCCCGGCTGGAGTGGAAGTGAGGTTGGAGGTTGAGATCCCGACACGTCGGAACAGGCTTCGCTTTCGCCCGGTGTTGAAAAAGGCTGCGGTCTGATGAGTGAGGATTCGAGGACTGAGGCCACTGAAGAAAATGGCGTGTAGAAACTTGAACTTTACGGTCTGATGTTTGAGCCTACTGAAAAAAGTCCGTGACGGCCCCGGGTTTCGGGGCAAGCAGTGACAATCCCGATTTGTCGGGATGACGCGTAACATCATAAATAACAAACTGAATTAAAACAAAAAATACATTGAGAATCGTTGCGTTCCCGATGCTCGGGACAGGCTTTTGCGTCCCCGACTGGCGTCGGAGCCTGTCCCGGTTTACCGGGAACAAGCTGTTGCGCGAGACTATGGGTTTTTTCAGGGGACTCATGTTTGGATTTTTTATCAATTAATTGTAAATCAAATTTTTGCGAATACATTTCAACAGACCGCAGTTTCCAGACGCAGAAGACGCAGCTTGAACGCAGTTTTTATAACTCTGTGAAAATCAGTGCATCCTCAGTGGATTCTCTGTGTAACTGAATGATCTTTCGCCCTTTTTCAGTACGCTCAATCCTCGATTCTTCGGTTCTTCGGTTGCTCAATCGAAAACTTCCATTGTCCATTGACTATCGTCAAAGATTCCCGAACTGAATTGCGTTGAGTATAACGTGTCACGCATTACCTCACCCGACAATCCGGAAGGACATGAACCGACTCATTCCCCTGCTGGCGGCTTTTGCGCTGGGCGCTACGGCCGTTTTCGTCGGCGACAGGCTCACGCGCGACGACGTGCGGGCTGCCTTGCGCATCATCGGCCTCGAATATGACACCGCCGAGATCGACTCGCTCTTGCCCAATCTCGAAGATTTCCGGGAGGACTATGCGGCCCTGCGCCGGCACGACATGCCCAACGAGCTGATGCCGGCGCTGGTGTTCTATCCTTTTCCGCGTGGCTTCGAATGGCCGCGCGAGAGCCACGCGCCCGAGTGGGGGCCTGCGCCCGAGGTGCGCCTGCCCGACGATCCCGAGGAGTTGGCCTTCTACTCGGTGCGCGAGCTGAGCGAACTGATCCGCACGCGCCAGATCACCTCCGAGGCGCTGACGCGCTTCTTCCTCGACCGGCTGAAGCGCTACGACGACACGCTCCATTTCGTCGTCACCCTCACCGAAGAGCGGGCCCTGGCTGCGGCGCGCCGCGCCGATGCCGAGCTGGCACAGGGCATCTGGCGGGGGCCGCTGCACGGCATTCCCTACGGCGCCAAGGATCTGTTTGCCGCCAGAGGCTATCCCACCACTTGGGGTGCCATGCCGTACAGGAATCAGGTCATCGAGCGCGATGCCGCCGTCATCCGCCGGCTCGACGAGGCCGGGGCCGTGCTTTGCGCCAAGCTGACACTGGGGGCGCTGGCTTGGGGCGACGTGTGGTTTGGCGGCAAGACGCGCAACCCTTGGGTGCCCGAGGAAGGCTCGAGCGGCTCGTCGGCGGGCTCGGCCTCGGCAGTGGCGGCCGGCTGTGTGCCCTTTGCGCTCGGCACCGAGACGCTGGGCTCCATCGTGTCGCCCTCGACGGTGTGCGGCACCACGGGCTTGCGGCCCACCTTCGGCCGCGTGAGCCGCGACGGCGCCATGGCGCTGAGCTGGAGCATGGACAAGATCGGCCCCATTTGCCGATCGGCCGAAGATTGCGCGCTCGTCTTCTCGGTACTGCACGGCCGCGATCCGGCCGATCCGGCTACGTACGATGCGCCCTTCAATTACGACGCTACGCGTCCCCTCGAAGGGCTGCGCGTGGGCTACGAGGCCGCCATGCGCGCGCGCGACTATCCGTTCAGGCCGTACGACAGCCTGGCGCTGGAGACGTTGCGCCGGCTGGGTGTCGAGCTGGTGCCCGTCACGCTGCCCGAGCTGCCGCCCATCCGTTTCATCCTCGAGACAGAAGCCGCCGCGGCCTTCGACGAGCTGACGCGCTCGAATCGCGATACCTTGCTGGTGCGCCAGATACGCAACGCCTGGCCCAACGTCTTCCGCGCGGCCCGCTTCGTGCCGGGCGTCGAGTACGTGCAGGCCAACCGCTTGCGCACCCGCCTGCTCGAAGACATGCAACGGCTGTTCGAGGAAAACGACATTGCCGCTTACGTGGCGCCCTCGTGGCATTCGCGCAACCTGCGCATCACCAACCTCACGGGGCATCCGGCTGTGGTGGTGCCCACGGGCTTCCGCAACGGCAAGCCGGTGAGTATCACCTTCACGGGACGCCTGCTCGACGAAGCCACCATCCTCGAGCTGGCGCGCGCCTTTCAGCAGGCTACGGACTACCACCGCCGGCATCCTGACTGGCTGAGCGGCAGGTGATGAGGGTACTACCGCTTTCGCAAAAACGAGCCCGGCCTCCGGTTTTGCCGGAGGCCGGGCTGGCTGTGGGCGGGCGTCGTTTGCCGAAAGGCAAAACAGGTGCCTGTTTTACTTGAACGGGTCGGCATAGGCCGGGTCGGTCAGGAAGGAGTCGTCGGTGAGCGTTTCGAGGAAAGCCACGAGGGCCTGCTTGTCTTCGTCGCTGAGGTTGAGCCGCTTGGGTGTGCCGTCGGCGTTCTTGAGGAAAGAGCTCAGGTTGGGATGCGGCTGGATGCCCGAGTTGTAGTGCTCGACGACTTCTTCGAGTGTCTGAAAGCGGCCGTCGTGCATGTAGGGCGCCGTGAGCGCGATGTTGCGCAGGAAGGGCACCTTGAACAGGCCGAATTGCGAGGGGTTGCCGGTGAGCGCACCCACGCCCTTGTCGGCATACTCGATGTCGAGGCCGTTGTTGGCGGTGGCCAGCCCGAGGAAGATGATGTTGCCGTGGCAACTGCTGCAGTGCGCGAAGTAAAGGTCTTTGCCGCGCTGCTCCAGGGTGGTGAGGCTGGGCAGCCTGGCCTGCTCGATGCGCCAGAAGTTGTTGCCCAGGTCGTGCTCGATGGCGTAGTCCAGCTTCGAATGGCCCGAGATGATGCTGCGCACGTACTGGGCCAGCGCACTGGCGATGCGGTCGGACGTGATCTGGCTGTCGCCAAATGCCTTTTTGAAGAGGATTTCGTAGTAGGGCAGTCCTTCGAGTTTTTGCGGAAGCAGATCGAAATCGACACCCATTTCCTTGTGGTTGCTGACGGTCTGGCGCACCTGCTCTTCGACGCTGGAGGCGCGCTCGTCCCAGAAGAAGCCGCGATCGAAGTAGTAGAAACGCACGTTGCCGATGGCCAGGGCGTTGCGGTCGGTCTTGTTGCCGTTGACGCCCTCGCTGAGGGCGCGCGCGTCGGCCATGGCCTTGTCCTGGTGGTGACACGAGGCGCACGACCGGCTGTTGTCGGCCGAAAGGTGCGTGTCGTAGAACAGCACCCGACCGAGTGTGGCGCCGTGGTTGGTGATGGTCGTGCCGCCAAAGCCCGACGAGCGCAGGTGGGGCGGCAGCTCGGGGTTCGCATAGTTGACCACTTCGCGAGGCAGATCGAGGTATTGCGACAGCACGGCGTACTCTTCCTCGGTGTAGGATTGGATGTCCACCTGGTCTTTGACGCAAGAGGCAAAAGAGACCAGCAACATGCCGAGGCCGAGCAAAAGGGAGAGGCGCGTTTTCATGGTATCAGGGTTTGGAATGAACGAATTGGGTTTCAAAGGTAAGCGTTTTGCCTGTACGGCCACGGTTGCCTGTGGCACGCCTGCCGCCTTTTTCCATGCAAGGCCGCCGACAAAAATTGCCGACAGCGCGCGTGCGGATCCGGCTTATTGTCAAACCCTGAAGGGTATTTGGCTAAATTTGCTCCGCTTCGACTTTAACAGAATTTTCTTTTCCCCACAAAGAACCGACTGAAAAAATGATCCGGACCTTCTACCCGGCATGCCCTTTTTTTGCTTTTGCATGAAATCGCTCGCTATATGAACAGACGCTTGCTCCCGCTTGCCTGGTTGGTTTGGTTCGCCCTTCCCGCATCTCTTTTTTCGCAGAGTACGGACTGCTGCACGGCCCAGCCGCTGATGGGCAACATGACCGTGACGGTGCCCAACGTGACGGGCCCCGGCAATATCAGCGACCCGCTCAGCTCGTGCACCTGCCTGGCAACGGGCGAGCACGATACCTGGTACTTCGTGTTCGAGTGCGTGCAGAGCGGCACCTTCGAGATGATGATCACGCCCAACGGCCTGGGCGCCGACTACGACTTCGCCCTCGTGGCCGACGCCTGCCCCTGCAATGGCAGCCAGACCGTTTCGTGCGACTACACCGGCCCCATCAACCCGCCGGGGCCGTTCGTGCCTACGGGCATCTCGTCCACGCCCATGGCCACCTTCGGCGTGCCGGGCGCCACCGAGTTTCAGCCGACGGTGACCCTGCAGGCCGGCACCACCTACTACATCATTGCCGACAACATTACGGGCAACGACGTGGGCTTCGAGATCCAGTTTGCCGGTACGGCGGTCATTGGTCCGCCGCCCAACACGGGAGGGCCGCTCACCGGCCCCCAGCCCATGAGTGGCGACTTTGCGCCCTGCCCGGGCGGCACCTTCACCTACTCGGTGCCCCCCATCAGCGGCTTCAACGACTACACCTGGACCACGACGCCGGCAGGCCCTTCCATCATCGGAAACGGCCAGCCCACCGTCCAGGTCGCCTGGCCGGCGCCAGGGGTGTACCAGCTCTGCGTAGAGGCCGGCGACGCCTGTAACACCACCGAGCCCACCTGCGAGACGGTCGTGGTGACCGACATCGTCACCACACCCGTGACTGCCGGCGTCTGCCTCGACGGCAATCATCCTTACCTGGCACCCGACGGCAACACCTACACCGCGCCGGGCACCTACCTGATGCAGTTCACCACGGCCAATGGTTGCGACAGCAACGTCGTGCTCATCCTCGAGCCGCTGCCTTTCGACGTCGAAGTAGTGGTGGCCGAGCTGTGTGAAGGCGAGTGCGTGACGGTGGCCGGCGAGACTTTTTGCGAAAGCGGCTTTTACACGGTCACCCTCACCAACCAGTACGGCTGCGACAGCATCATCAACATCAACGTGGTGCAGTTTCCCGCCGAGGCAGTCATCCATGCCAGTCCCACCGACCAGATCGACTGCTTGCAGGATACTGTCTGGCTCAGTGCCGACAGCTCCATCGTCAGCCTCAACCCGCAGTATCAGTGGTACGACAGCAGCGGCGCTCTCGTCGGTACGGGCAGCCCGCTGGCCGTCACGGTGCCCGGCACCTACGTGCTCGAGATGAGCACCGACTTCGGCAGCAGCACCTGTGTCGATACCGACACCATTCTGATCCTCGACGGCACGGGGCCGCCGGCATTCACGGCCCAGGCCGGCTTCATCGGCTGCGACTCCTCGGCGGCCCAGCTCACGGCCTCCTCGCCCGACACGCTGGCTTCCTTCCTCTGGACGGGGCCGATGGGCTTCCAGGCGGCCGTGGCCGACACGCAGACCCTGCTCGCGGGCGAGTACACGCTCTACGTCACAGGCGGCAACGGCTGCACCGACAGCACGACGCTGACCGTCACGCAGGATGCCGGCTTGCCCGACATCGCGCTGCTGGCCGATACGATCACCTGTAGCCGGCCCGCGGCTGCCGTCGCGGCCATAAGCGGGCAGGGCGGCATCAGCTATTCGTGGTCGGGGCCCTCGGGTTTTGCCGCTACCGATTCGGCGTTCGCCACCGCGGTGCCGGGCCTTTACCAGCTCGTGGCAGCCACTGCGGGCGGATGTGCCGATACGCTTTCCGTCGTTGTGGTCGCCGATACCCTGCCGCCGCCCCTGACTGCCACCACACCCGACACGCTCACCTGCATGCAGCTTCAGGTCAGCCTTTCGGCAAATGCCGCCTCCGGCGCAACCATGACGTGGAGCGGTCCCGGTGGCTTCAGCGCTACCGGCGACACGCTGACCTCGGTGCCGGGTACCTATGTCGTTTCTGCGCAAGCGCCCAACGGCTGTACGGCATTTGACAGCGTCGTCGTAGCCATCGACACGGTGGCGCCGCAGGTGCTCGCTACCGGCGGCACCATCGACTGCCAGAGCCAGAGCCTCGCCCTGCAGGGCAGCAGCACGATGCCCGGCGTCGCCTATTCGTGGACGGGCCCCGGCGGCTTCAGTTCCGCTTTGTCCACACCCACGGTCAGCCTTGCCGGCCTGTACACCCTGACCGTGACGGCACCCAACGGCTGCACCGCTCAGGACACGGCCCTCGTCCTGCTCGATGCCGACCTTCCGGACCTGACGCTGCAGGCCGATACCATTACCTGCTCCCGTCCGCTTGCCGGCATGGTGGCCATGAGCAGTACCTCGGGCGCCAGCTTTGTGTGGTCGGGCCCTGGCGGCTTCAGCCATGCCGGCCAGGATGCCGCCACCTCGACGCCCGGCTGGTACTACGTCACCGTCACGGCACCCAATGGCTGCAGCCGCACCGACTCGATCGAAGTGATCGCCGATGTGGCTGCACCCGACGCCACGGCTACGGCCGACACGCTCACCTGTGCCCGGCCCGTGGCTACCCTCGCCGCCGCCAGTGCGACGCCGGGCGTCACCTACGCCTGGACGGGGCCGGGCGGCTTCACCTCCGATCAGCCCGTAGATTCCGCCACCCAGGCAGGTACGTACCAGCTCGTCGTCAGCGCGCCCAACGGGTGCACCACGACCCTGAGCGTCGAGGTGGTGCAAGACGCGGGCCTGCCCGATGCCGCCGCCATGGCCGACACCATCACCTGCAACCAGCCCCAGGCCACGCTCAGCGGCAGCACCACTACGCCTGGCGCTACGCTGAGCTGGAGCGGGCCGGATGGCTTCGCTGCGACGGGCGCCACTGCCACCGCGGCCATGCCGGGCACCTATACGCTCACCGTGACGGCCCCCAACGACTGCGTCGCGATCGCCGAAGTGGAAGTGGTAGCCGACACCACTGCGCCCGACCTCGTGGCGCAGGCCGACACGATCACCTGTGCGCAGCCTCAAGTCGGCCTTTCGGCAAACAGCGGCACGCCGGGCGTGAGCTACGCATGGTCTGGGCCGAACGGTTTCACTGCCTCCTCCGCCGCGACGACGACCGCGGTGGCCGGCACGTACGTGGTGACTGCAACGGCGCCCAACGGCTGCACGGCGACCGAAACGCTGCAGGTGGTTGCCGACACGCTGACGCCCGACCTCAGCC
>WFYJ01000156.1 GCA_015490175.1 Saprospiraceae bacterium
GTTTAGAGTTTAGAGTTTAAAGTTTTTCTTGTTGACTATCAGTTTTTTGTCAAATCCTCGATTCTTCGGTTCCTCGGTTCCTCATCCATTGAAACTGCAGGCTTCGGCCGCAGAAAACGCAGTTTGAAATCAGTTGATCGGGGACACGACCATATTTTTGTGTGTAAAATTGAAAAATGATGCAAACAGACAGAGAAAAACTCAAGGCGCAAAAGGAAAAAATCCTCGAACTGGTTCGGGCCTTTTGCAAGGCCAAACTCGATGAGGAATACTGCCGACTCGCCGAGAAGATGACGGAAAAGCTGGCGCGCAAAAGACCCAGCCCGCTGTTGCGGGGAAAGCCGGAGATATGGGCCGCAGGCATCATCCATGCCCTCGGTACCACCAACTTTTTGTTCGACAGGGATTTTGAACCCTATGTGAGTCTCGATGAAATCAATGACTTTTTCGGAACAAAAAAATCTACCTCAGGAAACAAAGCCAAGCTGATCAGGGATATGTTCAAACTCGACGCACGGAGGAATGAGGAATTCCTGACGGAACGCATCAAAAAAGCCAATCCGTTCAGGGATATGGTGATGATCAACGGCTTTCTGGTGCCCATTTCCATGTTGCCGGAAGAACTGCAGGAGATCGTCCGGCAGGCAAAGGCTCAGCAAGGCGGCAACCTGTCCATTAACATAATTGAAGTTGACGAGTAGCGATACCCCGCTGCACGCGGCACCGGGCGAAAGGTTGGGCGTCGGGCAGGTGTTCGGGATTTGAAACTTTTCGACGGGCTGAAATCAATTGGTTGAACCAAACGGTGGATACATTGCCCGAATCGAGGAGTGAAAATTTCAAACAGGATACCATGAAGCTGAGTGAAGAGCAACTCAACGAGATTGCGGAATCTCTGGAAATGAACTTGCAGTGCTTTGTGCACAAAAAAACGGGAGATTGGGTGTGCTATCCCGACCCGGACGAGATAGACGATCCGGAGCCGTGGCAAGACCTGATCGAAAAGGTCGAGCAACATCGCGATGACTACATCCATCTCACACCCATGGATTCGTTCTGGGCTTACCGCGTGATGGAGCGGTTCGTCTTCTCCCTCGAACCGGGCGAGGAAAGGGATCGCCTGGAAGACGCCCTTTCCCGACGCAGGCCGTTCCGCAACTTCAACTACGAAATCCACATATCGCCCTACCGGGATGAATGGTTTGCCTATCGGCGCAAGGCGTATATCCGATGGGCGAAAGATCAGCTCGAATATTCCGACGACTCCGAGGAGTGACGGCCAAGTGAAATGCATCACCCGCTCGGTACGTTTTGCCGAAAGGCCGAACGAAAGAAGGCCGGCAGGGGCGACACTTCTTTATTGCGACACCGTGAAGGTCTGGCCGTTGACCGAGAAGCTGTACCAGGTGCCATAGTGCATCTGGTGATCAGGATGTGCTTTTCTCGGCTTGTTGTGGGTTATGGCATCGGGCAACGGCTCGCCGCAGGATTGGAGCAGCTCGCGCACGAGGCGACCGACCCAGGCATACGACAGGCTCATCTTGCTGCTGACCATCATGAAGGTGTCTTCCTCGCTGACGAGTACCAGCAGCCCTTTGATGCGGTCTTCGTTCTTGTTTTCGCGCACGAGCACATGGACGCGCGTAGCGCCGTCCTGCACCAGCACCAGGTCGGTGTAGCCCTTCTTGCGGGCACCGCGCACCATGTGGTCGATGGCGGCGACAGGGATGTTGTTGGGGCCATCTTCGTTGTAGAGGATGCGCGTCTTGCCCACCTTGCGCGCCAGGCGCAAGGCCGCCCTGGTTTCGGGCTCTTCGACGAAGGGGATGGCCACCGTGCCGGCAAAGTCAATCAGCCAGCCCGGCACGATGAAGTTTTTGACTTCGGGCCCGGGCTTCCAGGTGCGGTAAAACTGGTTGATGGGGCGCACCTGGGCCAATAGCAGCAGGGGGAAAGCAGCGAGGGTAGCGAGTAGCAGGATTCGTTTCATGATGAACATTTTTTAATGTGGAGAGCACGTCGTGCGTCCGATCAGAAAATTTTCCTCGAACCCGTTCATGGTGGCATGAAAAAGGGGAATGCCCTTTGCGCGTTCGCTTCGGGCACTCCCGTGCCATAACAGAGGTTATTGATCTTCGAGTTTTTCGAGGTGCTCTGCTCCTTCCACGTTGAGCACTTTCGACAACTCACCGATTTTCTTGAGGTCAATGTTGCCCGTGAAGCTGAGCATGACGAACTCGTCGCTGCTGCCCACGAGCAGCAGCAACTCGTGGATGCGGTCGCCGGCTTCCTTGACGAGGAATTCGACATTGTCGCCGCTTTTGTTGTCGCGCACGGTCATCAGTACTTCGTAGCCCTTGCCGGGCAACATGGCCTTGGCTTCCTGAAAAAACTTTCGAGGCGTCACTTCGGTGGTCAGGATGCGCAGCCCTTCGAGATCCTTGATGATGTCGAGGGTGGCCTGTGCCTGAGGGTCATCCGTGTGGAGATCCATTTTCGACACCATGTCGAACATCTTGGGGCTGACGAAGACCACGGTAAAGCGGTCGTCGTTCATGTACTTGTTGAAATACTGGGCGATGGCGTCGCTCTGGGCTTGCAGCCCCAGGCTCATCATCAGGCCTGCTGCCAATGCAATCAGTCTCATTTGATACGTCGTTTTTTGAATGGTGGTGAACAATCAGGTGAAAAAACAGCACGTGCTCGTAATGTATTCCCGCGGGTATTCTTGAGTTCTTGAGGCGTGTCATCAATCTGTTTTGATGACGCGATCGATGATCTCTACGCGTTTGATTTCTTCGGCGGCCTTGCGGCGGCCGGTTTCCATGCGACTGGTCAGGAATTCGAGTGCGGCCATGGTTTGTTGGTAGGCCAGCTCCGGATCATCTATCTCGCCTTCGGCAAGCACGATGGCCGATTGCTGGTGGTGTGCGGACGCTCCCTGCCAGATGCGGGCCACGAATACGGCCATGAGGAGCACGAGGGCAATGGCAGCCACCTGCATCAGGCGGCGCGTCCACAGGGGCCGCACACGGGCCGGTGCAGTTGTGGCTTCGATTTTTCTTTGCAGCCTTTCGGCAAAATCGGCCGAGGTGCTGCGCTGGCGCTCCTGCTCGAGCATGAGGAACCACGAGCGGCACCCTTCAAGATGGGGCGGCAGCTCGCGCTGGCGGCTGAACCACTCCCGCAACTGGCGCTCCTCTTCGAGCGTCGTCTCGGCACGGAAGTACTTTTCAACGAGTGTTTCAATTTTCTGTACAGTCATGGCTATTGATATTGCTACTGCTGTTTAGAGTTCAGGGTTTAGGGTTCAGGGGTTTACTGATATGAGTCATTTGTTGAGGCCACTGAAAAAAACCAAAATCTCACGCAACGACTTGTTCCGACTCGTCGGAAAGCTTGTCCCGACTCAAGTCGGGAACACAACGATTCGCAATCTGTTTTTGGCTTTAATTCAATTTGTTATCTATATCCACACGCGTCACGATGTCACTGCTTGCTCCCGGCAAGCCGGGACAGGCTCCGAAACTCGGGGTCGTCACAAACTTTTTTCAGTAGGCTCATTTGTTCGAATCCTCGAAACTTTGGTCCCTCTGATTCAGTCGGAAAAATTGTCCATCGTCCGGACACAAACCGCAGCTTTCAGTTGCAGACGGCCGCAGTGTGCACGCAACTTTTCAACTCTGTGAAAAATCAGTGTATGCTCAGTGGCACTCTGTGTAACTGAATGATCTTTCCGACTTTTTTCAGCAACCTCATTCCTCGCTTCTTCTCGAATCATCGCTCGGCGTTCCAGTGGTTCCCCTCGCTGCCCGGGCTCCAGTTTTCGGTTTGTTGCATGCGGTGGCGTATGGCCTGGCGGGCGCGGAAGAGGTTGACCTTCACCTGGTCGAGTGAGAGGCCGAGCTGTTCGGCTATTTCCTTGTATGCCAGCCCTTCGATGTCGCGCAGATGCATGATCTGGCGCTGCTTGGGCGGCAGCTCTTCCATCCACTTTTTCACCAGCGCCACCGTCTGGTTCAGTTCGGTCTGGCGGTGCGGCGACACGCCGTGGTCTTTCATGTCGTACCGGTTTTCGATGGGCTCGGTACGTCGGTGTTTGGACCGCAGCTTGTCGATAGCCTGGTTGCGGGTCAGGGTGGTGAGCCACGCTTCCAGGTTGTCGATGTCGTCGGCACGGTCGCGTTGGTGCCAGAGCTTGATGAATACTTCTTGCACCACGTCTTCGGCCTCGGCCTCATTGCCCACGATGCGCAGGGCAAAGCGGAACAGCTTGTCCTTCTGACGCTCGACCAGTTTCTGGAATGTTCGTTCTGTCATGGCATTGGGGTGACGACCAAAGAGTAATTGATGTTACAGCAGTGCGACATTTACAGGGAAGATTTTTGCGAAAGCGAAAAACAAAGCATAGTGGGCCGTCATTTTTGGTATGGCGGCCGGCATCTTGCACCTTTGCGCCGCCAATGGCGCCACCAAACCGAGCCTGCGTTCATGCTACGACTCAAGAAGATAGACAAGCTGCTGGTGCAGTCTTTCCTGCCGCCCTTCGTGGTGACGTTCTTCATCGCCCAGTTCGTGCTGGTGATGCAGACGCTGTGGGTGTACGTGGACGACCTTGCGGGCAAGGGGCTGGGCTTCTTCCTGCTGGTCGAGCTGGTCAGCTACATGGCCGTGTCGATGGTGCCGCTGGCCTTGCCCATCGCGGTGCTGCTCAGCTCGGTGATGGTCATGGGCAATATGGCCGAGCGCTACGAGCTGTCGAGCCTCAAGTCGGCGGGGGTGTCGCTGTGGCGCGTGATGCGGCCCCTGTTTTTCACTTCGGTGGCCATCGCCCTGTTTTCATTCCTCTGTTCCAACTATCTGATCCCCGTGTCGAACCTGAAGTTCAAGTCGCGGCTGTACGACATCCGCAAGGCCAAGCCGGCGCTGAGCCTCGAAGAGGGCGTGTTCAACGACGACTTTCAGGGCTATGCCATCCGCATCGGCAAGAAGCTGCCCGACGGCCGCACCATCCGCGACGTGATGGTGTACGACCACACCTCCGGCAGCTCGGGGCAGTTGTCGGCGGTAGTGGCGCGTGAGGGGGAGATGTTCGTCACACCCGATGAGCGCTTCTTCGTCATGCACCTGCGCGACGGCAGCGAGTACCTGGAGCCCAAGCCCAAATACGAAGGCCGACGCCGCAATTATCCCTTCGTGCGCGTAACCTTCAAGGAGTGGCAAAAGGTATTCGACCTGAGCGAATTCCAGTTGCAGCGCACCGACGAGAGCCTCTTCAAGTCGCACCAGACCATGCTCAACGTGCGGCAGTTGCGCCACGCCATTGACTCCATCGAGCAGCGCCGCAACGACCGCATACGCACCTTCAGCGACAATGCCGCCAGGTATTTTCACCTCTACAAGATGAAGTCTGACACGACAGCGGTGGATACTACCGAAGTGGGGCAGGCGCAGGCAGCGCAGGCCGAAAAAAAAGTGCAAATACGGGCTCCTGCCACTGATTCGAGCCAGCTGGACACGGCCCGCCGCACCGCGGCTGCACCTGCGGTCGCGGATTCGGCCACGGCCGCTGCCCGCGAGTTGAGCCGCCGTATGCAGCGGGCGCGCACGCAGCCCCCTGCCATCCCGACGGGCTTCGTGCAGCAGTACGAGGGCGCGCTCGACAGTCTCGACTCTTTCATCGAAACCTTTCCCGAATACCGGCGCGTGGAGCTGGCCGACCGCGCCAAGTCGCTGGCGCGCAGCCTGCACAGCCAGGTGGTCTCGACCATCCGCATCGACGAGCAGATGCACGAGGCGTGGGTCAAGCACGTCTTCGAGCTGCATACCAAGTTCAGCATGGCGGTGGCCTGCATCCTCTTCCTCTTCATCGGGGCGCCCATGGGAGCCATCGTGCGCAAGGGCGGCTTCGGCTACCCCATTCTCATCTCCATCCTGTTTTTCATGCTCTTCATGATCATCACGATCTTCAGCAAAAACATCGCCGAGCGCAACGTCATTCACCCGGTGGTGGCCGCCTGGCTGTCGTGTATCATCCTGTTTCCCATCGGCCTGTTCCTCACCTGGAAAGCTGTCAACGACTCCAAGCTGCTCAACGTGGATCAGTGGTGGGTCGCCTTGCGGCGCATCTTCCGGAGAGAGAGCGTGACTGAGTGAAGGAGAGACTGAGCGAAAGAGCGACCGAGCGCACGAAATGCGCATGAGTGGTGTCTCTGAATAGTTGATTCCACATCCCGAAAATGAACCGGCTGCAAAAAGGGGCAGGGTTGAGGGTTGAGGGTTTTTCTTGTTGATTACCAGTTTTTTGTAAAATCCTCGATTCCTCGATTCCTCTTCCATTGCAACCGCAGCCTTCGGCCGCAAAAGACACAGCACGGACGCGATTTGCGCGGTCGCTCACTCCCTCACTCCATCTCTCTTCACTCCATCTCAAAAAATCGTCCATCGACTCTCGTCAAAAATTCCAAAAACGGGATTGCGTCGGGTATATTTCCCCTCCATGTACTTTTGGGCTTTCGCCAAAAACGAAGCCCATGGAGTGGTCCCTGATCGTACAGCTCGGTCTGATGGCGGGCTTTCCCGCGCTGGCCATCGTTTTTGCGCAGCGCAGCGGACTGGGCAAGTGGCTCAGTCCGGTAGTGCTGTGCTACGCCTCGGGCATCGCCGTAGCCAATTTCGGCCTGATCGAGGTGCACGAGGAGCTGGCGCGCACGGGCAGCGAGCTGAGCGTGTTGCTGGCCATTCCGATGCTGCTCTACAGCACCGACCTGAAGGCGGTATTGCGTCTGGCGCGGCCGGCGTTGCTGTCGTTCGGCCTGTGCGTGCTGAGCGGAGTGGCGATCTCGGTGGTGGCGGCGCTGGTGTTCGGGCATCAGTGGCCCTGGGCCTGGCAGGTATCGGGCATGCTGGTGGGCGTCTATACTGGTGGCACACCCAACATGAATGCCATCGGCATCGCCTTGCAGGCGCCCGAAGAGGTATTCGTCTATCTGAATGCCGCCGACGTGCTCACCGGCGGCTCGTATCTGTTGTTTCTGACTTCGGTCGGGCCGCGCGTGTTTGGCTGGCTGTTGCCTCCTTTTCCCGAGTCGGAAAAGCTGCCGGCCCATCCCGAACCTCCCGCACGCATGTTTCGCCACTGGCGCGGCATGCTCAAAGGGTTGTTGCTGGCCCTCACCATCGTGGGAGGCTCGGTAGCGCTGACCTGGCTGCTTTTCGGCACGCTCGACCAGCCGGCATGGATCATCCTTTTCCTGTCGCTGGGCAGCGTGTGGGCCTCCTTCGTGCCTGCGGTGAAGGAGTGGGAAGGCACCTACGAAGCAGGTGATTACCTGCTGCTCATCTTCTGCGTCTCCATTGGCATGCTGGCCCATTTTGGCGATGTGTTGGCCGAAGGGGCCACCATTGCCGGCTACACGGCGCTGGTGATGCTGGGCACCATCGCGCTGCACTGGGTGCTGGCGGCACTGGCCCGCATCGATCGCGACACCTTCGTCATCACTTCGACGGCGGCCATCTACGGTCCGCCTTTCGTGGGCCAGGTCGCGCAGGTGCTCGACAACCGCACGGTCGTGTTCGCCGGCATCGCTACCGGACTGGCCGGCTACGCCCTCGGCAACTTTCTGGGCATCGCCGTGGGCAACCTGGTTTACTTGCTGTTGCAGGGATGAATCCGGCTTCGACTCAGCAGGGGTTGACGATGGACCATGGTCTATGGTCTATGGACTATGGCCCATCGACAAATGCTGCAGCATCAGACTCAATCCACCTCGATGCCGAAGAGCAATTTGGCCGCCGAGCCGATACCAAAAGAAATGACGGCCACGCCCAGCGAGATGAGCGCCATTTCGAGGAAGCGCCGCCGGAACGACAGGCCGCGCGCCACGGAAATGTAGTAGTTGTACCCTGCGATGATGAGCAGCGTAAGGGCCAGCATGATCACGAGCGCCACCTTCGGCTGCGGGATGAGGAAATAGGGCAATACGAGCACCACCACCGTGGCGATATAGGCCACCCCCGTGTAGATGGCCGAGGTGACGGGATCGACGTCCTCTTGCTCGGCCTCGCGCGAGGCCAGATAGCCCGAGGCGGCCATGCTGAGCGCCGCCGCCACGCCCATCACCAGGCCCGTGGTGGCGATGACCAGGCCGTTGTCGAATGCGAAGGTGAGGCCGGCCAGCGTACCCGTCAGCTCGACGAGCGCATCGTTGAGGCCCAGCACGATCGCGCCCGCGTAGTTGAGACTGGGATCCTCGAGCAGGGCGATGAGCTTTTCCTCGTGCTCCTCTTCTTCCTTTCGGAAAATGCGCGCCTCGGGATAGCGGTCGGCCACCTTGTCGTAGAAGTCCAGCGCCTCGTGTTCGCCCTGCTCCATGAAGCGCAGTGCAAACGCCAACCCGAACAGGCGTGCCAGCCATACGAAGGCGGTGACGGCCCAGCGCTGAGGGGCTACCTCGCGGCCCGTCACCTTTTTCCAGAAGTCGTAGTGCTTTCGTTCCTGGGCCGCGATCTCTTCCAGCACCCTGCGGTTCTCAGGATCGCTGGCCAGCGCCGCCAGCCGCGTGTAGATGTGATATTCGGTGATCTCGTTTCGTTGCTGTTTGAGAAGTTCCTCCATGGCAGTCGGTTTTTCCTTTTGCAGAATAGGACAAAATACCCGAACAGCCAAATTCCCGCCAGAGTTTGCATGGGGGCCGGCAGTGAGCGGCATGCGCACTCGACGAGGCATTTCCCAAGGGGTAGCTCGTGGGTCGTGGCTCGTGGGTCGTGGCTCGTGGCTCGTGGGTCATGGCTGGTAGTCTCGCTCTGTCACGCCATCGCTCCCTCACTCCATCACTCTTCTCTCCATCTCAAATTACCGCGTCAGGTACATGTAGCGCTGGCGGTCCAGCTCGCGGAAGAAGGGATCGGTGAGGTCTTTGATAAAGCGGATCTCCTCTCCGGTGGAGCGCATCTCGGGGCCGAGGTTCTTGTCCACATTGGGGAATTTCTCGAAAGAGAACACGGGCACCTTGATGGCAAAGCCCTTGGGCCGCGGCTGGATGTTGAAGTCGCTCAGCTTGTGGGTACCCAGCATCACCTTGGTAGCGATCTGCAGGTAGGGCACGTCGTAGGCCTTGGCGATGAAGGGCGTGGTGCGCGAGGCCCGCGGGTTGGCTTCGATGACATACACCACGTCGTCTTTGACGGCGAACTGCACGTTGATCAGGCCGCGAATGTGGAGGGCTTTGGCCAGTTGCTCGGTGTATTCCACCATCTTGTTGACGGCTTCGACGCTGAGGCTGTAGGTGGGCAGCACGGCCGAGCTGTCGCCCGAGTGGATGCCTGCCGGCTCGATGTGCTCCATGATGCCCATGATGTGCACCTGCTCGCCGTCGCAGATGGCGTCGATTTCGGCTTCTTTGGCTCTTTCGAGAAACTGATCGATGAGCACGCGGTTGTCGGGCATGTGTTTGAAGATGCTCAGCACGTGGCGCTCCAGCTCGTCGTCGTTGATGACGATGCGCATGCGTTGACCGCCCAGCACGTAGGAGGGCCGCACCAGCACGGGATAGGTCACCTCGTTGGCGATGCGCAGGGCTTCGTCCACGTCGTGGGCCACGCCGTATTTCGGATACGGGATGTCGAGCTTTTTGAGCAGGTCGGAAAAGGCGCCGCGGTCTTCGGCCAGGTCCATGTGCTCGAAGCTGGTGCCCACGATGGGGATGCCCCGCTCGTGGAAGGTACGGGCCAGCTTCAGCGCCGTCTGGCCGCCGAGCTGCACGATGACGCCGTCGGGCTTTTCGTGATGGAGGATCTCCTCGATGTGCTCCTGGAAGATGGGCTCGAAGTAGAGCTTGTCGGCCACGTCGAAGTCGGTCGAGACGGTCTCGGGGTTGCAATTGACCATGATGGCCTCGTAGCCGACGTCTTTGATGGCCAGCAAACCGTGTACGCAGCAGTAGTCGAACTCGATGCCCTGCCCGATGCGGTTGGGTCCCGATCCGAGCACGACGATCTTCGTGCGGTCGCTGCGAATGCTTTCGTTTTCGCCTTCAAAGGTCGAGTAGAAATAGGGCGTGTTCGACTCGAACTCGGCCGCGCAGGTGTCCACCGTCTTGTACACGCGGCGCAGGCCCAGCTCCTTGCGTCTTTTGGCGACAGCCGCTTCATCCACGCGCAGCAACCAGGCGATCTGTGCATCCGAATAGCCGGCCTGCTTGAGCTTGAGGAAGAAATCGCGCGGGATGTCTTCGGGCACGTTGTAGCGCATCAACGCTTCTTCGAGCTTGACCAGCTCCTTGATCTGACGGATGAACCACGGGTCGATGCGCGTCAGTTTTTGTATGGTGCGTTCGGGCACGCCGAGGCGCAGGGCATCCTTGAGGCGGAAGATGCGGTCTTCGCTGGCGTGTTCGAGGCGCTGGAGGATGTCTTCGGTGCGGATCCACTCTTTCTTGTCGGCGCCCAGGCCCATGCGGCCGTTTTCGAGGCTCTGGCAGGCCTTCTGCAGGGCTTCCTGGAAGCTGCGGCCGATGCCCATCACCTCACCTACCGACTTCATCTGCAGGCCGAGGCGCGTGTCGGCACCGTGGAACTTCTCGAAGTTCCAGCGCGGCATTTTGACGATGACGTAGTCGAGCGTGGGCTCGAACAGGGCCGAGGTGGTCCTGGTCACGGGGTTTTTCAGCTCGTCGAGCGTATAGCCCAGCGCCAGCTTGGCCGCGATCTTGGCAATGGGGTAGCCGGTGGCCTTGCTGGCCAGGGCCGAGGAGCGGCTCACGCGCGGATTGATCTCGATGACGATGAGCTCTTCGGTCTCGGGGTTGAGGGCAAACTGGATGTTGCAGCCGCCGGCGAAGTTGCCCAGCGAGCGCATGGCCAGCATGGCCTCGTCGCGCATGCGCTGGTAGGCCGTGTCGGACAGCGTCATGGCCGGCGCCACGGTGATCGAGTCGCCGGTATGGATGCCCATGGGATCGAGGTTCTCGACCGTACAGATGATGACCACGTTGTCGTTGGCGTCGCGCAACAGCTCCAGCTCGAACTCCTTCCATCCCAGCACGGCCTTCTCGACCAGCACCTCGTGCGTGGGCGACATGCTCAGGCCGCGCTTCAGCGCCTCGGGGAAATCTTCTTCCTTCATCACGAACGAGCCGCCCGAGCCGCCCAGCGTGTACGACGGCCGGATGACGAGCGGAAAGCCGATCTTCTGAGCGGCTTCCATGCCTTCGAGGTACGAGTTGGCGATGTAGGAAGGTGCCACGCTCAGCCCCTTGCTCACCATGAGCTGGCGAAAGGCCTCGCGGTTCTCGGTCAGTTCGATGGCGTCGAGATCGACGCCGATGAGGCGCACCCCGTACTTTTCCCACAGGCCCAGCTCGCCGGCTTCGATGGCCAGGTTGAGGGCTGTCTGGCCACCCATGGTGGGCAGCACGGCATCGATCTGGCGTTCCTGCAGAATCTGCTCAATGCTTTCCACCGTAAGGGGCAACAGATAGACGTGGTCGGCCAGGATGGGATCGGTCATGATGGTGGCCGGGTTGGAGTTGAGCAACGTCACCTCGACACCTTCTTCCTTCAGCGACCGGATGGCCTGACTGCCGGAATAATCGAACTCGCAAGCCTGACCAATGATGATGGGACCACTGCCGATGATGAGGACAGAACGGATGGAAGTGTCTTTGGGCATGAAATATCGCAATTTAGAAACCGGAAAGCCACACGCTGCGGTGTTTCCAAATCTGTCTCTTATACACATCTGA
>WFYJ01000157.1 GCA_015490175.1 Saprospiraceae bacterium
ACACCACAAATAACAAACTGATTTATACTCAAATCAAAGTGGTTCGGGAAATCCTGTTGCAGTGGTTGAGGGCTTAGAGTTTATAGTTTAATGTTTAATGTTTAATGTTTAGATTTTCAGATATTTGTGAAGGCATGGGGCATTTACTGAAATCTTCGGTTCTTCGGTTCCTCACTCATTGAAACCGCAGCCTTTGGTCGCAGAAAGCGCAGTTTGAACACAGTTTGTGCGGTCGGTCACTCCCTCACTCCATCTCTCCTCCCTCCATCTCGGAAAAAATCGTCCATTGACTATTGTCAATAATTCCCAGACCGAATTGCGTTGAGTATATCCAGGACCACTCGGCTCACTTTTTCTTGAACGCTTCGATGGCCGCACGCGCCGGAGGGGTCAGCACGAGCCGACCGCTGATTTCGGCGCGCTGTTCGAGCAGCTCGTCCCAGTGGTCGGTGCCTTCCCACAAGACGCGCTTGAGCTCGGCCATGGCCTCAGGGCTCGACGCCGCCAGCGTGCGGGCCAGCGCCATCACGGCCTCGTCCATTTCCTCCATGGTATCGAACACCTGCGCAAACAGCCCTTTCTCGCGGGCCCAGCCAGCGTCGTGCCAGCGCGTAGCGTCAATGGCCATCTGTCCAAACGCCGCCTGCCCCACCTTGCGCGCCACGGCAGGCCCTACGACGAAGGGGCCGATGCCCACCGCCAGCTCACTCAGCTTGACAGATGCGTACTTCGTGGCGAAGCAATAGTCGGTAGCGGCAGCCACGCCCACGCCGCCGCCCACGGCCTTGCCCTGCACCCGCCCGATGATGAGCCGCGGGCAGGTGCGCATGGCGTTGATGACACGCGCAAAGCCCATGAAAAACTCCTTGCCCCGCTCGAAACCGTCAATGGCCAGCAGCTCGTCGAAGCTGGCACCGGCACAGAACGTGCGGTCGCCGGCGCTTTTCAGCACGATGACGCGCACCTCGGGACGGTCTCCTGCCTCGCGGATGGTCTGTGCCAGCCGCGCCAGCAGCTTGCCGGGCAGCGAGTTGTGCGCCGGATGGTAAAACTCGACGGTGCCGATGCCTCCTTCTACGTCGAGGGTCACGTGGCCCAGTTGGGTCTTGTCCATTGGTCGTTCGGTTTTGTCTGGTAAAGGCCGCGCAAATATAGGACACCCGCTGCGACGCCCTCCGTATGGCACAGCTCAGGACAACTCGGCGCCCACGCGCCGGAGCAGCTCAAGCGTGCGGCGGATGCCTTCGTCTTCGGGCAGGGTGGTGCCCTCATACTCGATGCCCACGTAGCCCGTATAGCCGGCGTCCTTTACGATCTGCATCATGCGGCGGTAGTCGGTACCCGTCTCGTTGCCCTGCGCATCGAAGTCGTGGCTCTTGGCACTGACTGCTTTGGCAAAAGGCATCAGCTCGGAAACGCCCTGATAGCGATCGTACCACTCGATGCATTTGCGATCCTGCCAGCGCTCCGCCTCGCTATGCCTGAGGCAGAAGTTGCCGAAGTCGGGCAGCGTGCCCACATTGGGCATATCGACCTGGCGCATCACTCCGGCCAGCCACTTGCCATTGGACGAGTAGCCGCCGTGGTTTTCCACGAGCACGTTGAGGCCGGCCTGCGCCGCATACTCGGCCAGTCGGCTCAGGCCATCCACGGCGGCAGCAGCCACCTCCTCGGCGCTCCCTTCGCCGCGTGCATTTACCCGAATCGACTTGCAACCGAGGAAGGCCGCGGCATCAACCCACTTGTAGTGGTTTTCGACGGCCTGCCGGCGTCGCGCCTCGTCCAGGTCGGCCATGGCGCCTTCCCCGTCGATCATGATCAGGTGGATATAGACTCCCAGGTCGTCGGCACGCCGTTTCATCTCGGCCAGATAGGCCTGGTCGGTAGCCTTGTCTTTGAAAAACTGGTTCACGTACTCGACGACAGCGATGCCGAAATCGTTTTTTGCCTTGGCGGCAAAATCCAGATTGTCGAGCTCTCCGGAAAACAGCGTTCGGTGCAACGACCACTGAGCCAGCGAAATCTTGAAAAACAGAGGCTTGACGGGTTCTTCCACATCCGTTTTTTCTTGCTGGTCCGAAGAAGGAGAAGATTGGCCCGTACAGGCGCCCAGGCCCAGCAAACCCAAGCCCAGCGCCAGTTGGCCCGAGCGCTTGAGAAAATCTCTGCGTGTGTTGGTCATGGTTGAAAAATTTTATCGGGTGAATTCCAGTTTGTCCACGGCCCAGGCATCCCATTCCTGCGTGCGGCCGCTTGCATCGGTCCAGGTATTGGGGCTGCCGCCAAACACCAGATACAGGTCGTGCAGCCCCGCCGGTTTGCCTGTGAGCGGAATGGCAATCCAGGTCCAGTCTTTCGTCGGCGCGGCCGTGGCCCTGCCCACAACGGTACCTTCAGGGCTGTCGAGATGCAGCTCGACCGGTCCTCCGTTTACCGCCCGAAGTCGGATGCGCAGAGTGTGGATGCCTGCCAGGTCCATCTGGTCGAAGCGGAGCCATCCGCCCGCGCGCAGTCCCACTTGCGTAAACTCCTGGTTCCTGCCGAAGCGGCTCTCCAGCCCTTTGTGGTGGGCATCGCACCACTCGGCTTCGATGGCCGGGCTACGCAGCACCAGCACGTCGCGCCCCGACAGCGGCTCGATGCCGTGGGCGCCGCTGTCGCGATAGGCTGCCGAAAGCACGTAACCGCCCTGGTCGCCGGGCTGATGGGCATCGAAGGTGAAGCGGCCTTGCGGCGGCAACGTACCCGCCCCTTCCAACGACAGGATGTAGCGCACCATGAGCTTGGCCTCTTCAGGGCTTAGCTGCGGATGAGCGGCCATCAGCTTTTCACCCCACACGCCATTGCCGCCTTTGATCACTTTTTGCGCCAGCGCCGGCGTCACCTCCTCGGCCTGCGCGCGGTAGAAATGCGCTATTTCGCGAAAGCTGGGTCCAATGTTCTCGGCTTCCATCTCGTGACAGGTGAAACAGTCGCTCTCGCGAATGAGGCGCAGCCCTTCGATCCAGGCCAGCGGCCCTTCGGGCAAGGCTTCCTTGCCCTGCCTCAGGCGGTTGAGGAACTCCGGATCGCTTACCCACGACTGTTGCACCACGATGCGATCGCGTGCGATGCCGCCAGCTGCCTCATCCTCCGGATCGCGCACTTCGACGCGGTAGGTTCCGCCCTCCCGGCCGAAGTAGAACGATCGGTTGGCGTCATAGACAAGGCGCACCTGCGGCGGCTCGTTGCCCACGGCCACGGTGAGGTCGTGCCATGCGGCAGCGCCGTGGGGGTCCTGCACCGACAGGCGGATGGTGTGATAGCCCGCTTGCGCAAATGCGAAGGTGTCGCGCACGGCATGGCTGGCAGCCTGCTGTGCATCGTCGAGGAACCAGGAAAAGCCGAGCGTGTCGCCGGCATCATGGTCGAACGAGGCCGAGGCATCGACGACCACTTCGAGGGGGGCCGCGCCATGTGTGTGGCTGATCCACACTTTGGGCACGGGCGCCCGGTTGCCCGCTGCAAACTCGATGCGTGAGAGCATGGCATCGGGGTTGTTCATGAAGTATTGCCTGCCGTATTCGAGCACGTAGAGCACACCGTCGGGTCCGAACTCCAGCTCGATGGGCTTGCTGATGGGCATGTCAGGACAAAACGGCTCCATCTTGAGCAGGCGGCCTTCCTCGTCGAGCGTGAGCACCTTGATCCAGCTACGCGCCCACTCGAAGATGAAAAACTTGCCCTCGTAGTATTCGGGAAACTTGACGGTGGAGGTGGGGATCACGCGATCGCTGTAGTAGAAGGGTCCGGCCATGGCACTGCGCGAGCCTTGCCCGAGCAGGGGAAATTCTTTCGAGGGGCTGTAGGGATACCAGATCCAGGCGGGCTGCGCAGGCGGCAGCGCGCGCAGGCCTGTATTGTTGGGCGATTCGTTGACGGGGTGTTGCGGATCCTGGGGTGGCCCCACCTCGTCGGTGGCGAAGTCGCGCATGGGGAAGGCCTTGTTGTCGGCCTCGAAGTAGGGCCAGCCGAAATTGCCGGGCCCTTTGGCCTGGTTCCACTCGTCGTAGCTCTGTGGCCCGTAACGCGGGTGATCCACGCCGGCATCGGGACCCACGTCGCCCCAGTACAGCCAGCCTGTCTTGCGGTCGATAGTAATGCGAAAGGGATTGCGGCAGCCCATGGCGTAGATCTCGGGGCGCGTGCCGGGCGTGCCCGGCGGAAAGAGGTTGCCCTCGGGAATGGAATACGTGCCGTCGGGTTCGGGCTTGATGCGCAAGATCTTGCCGCGCAGATCGTTGGTGTTGGACGACGACTTTTGCGCATCAAATGGTGCCCGGCCGGGCCGTTCGTCGAGCGGCGAGTAGCCGTCCGATTCCTTCGAGCTGGTGTTGTCGCCGGTGGACAGGTACAGCAGGCCATCCGGACCAAACTCGACCGAGCCCCCCGAATGGCAACAGGTCTCCCGCTGAACGGGTACCTTGAGCATGACTTTTTCGGTGTGCCAGTGCAGGCTGTCGTCGCGAAAGACGAATCGCGACAGGTATTGCTCGGGCACGTCGCAGCTCGACGAAGGCGAGTAATAGACGTAGATCCACCAGTTGTCTTTGCCATAGCCTGGATCGAGCGCTATGCCGTGCAGGCCGTCTTCGTAGTTGCCTTCGATGCACACGTCGAACTCGGCCACCACGGTGGTGCGCTTGCGGTAGGGATCGTAGAGCTTCATCTTGCCGCGCCGCTCGAGGAAGAGCACCTTCATGTCGGGCAGCACCACCATCTCCATGGGCTCGTAGATGTCGTTGTCGAGCACCACCTTCGTGAAGCGGTTGAAATGCGGGGCACGGGGTTGGCGTACCGAAGCGTAGTTGTAGCTGTTGGGCCCGATGGCATATTCGATGGCTTGCGCCAAATGCCATTCGGCACTGTCGGCTTGCGCCAAAACCTCGGGCAGGCAGCGCACGGCACGCCCGCCCCCGTATTCGAAAGCCACGAAAGGTCCCGGACGGGCGTCATTTGCCGAAAGGCGATGTGACACCAGACTGTCGTACCACGGCCACAGGTAAGGCGTCACGCTGTCGGCGTCGATGGCTACCACGCCATTGCCGGCAGCCACGTAGCGCTCCAGGTCGGCATGGTGCCAGATCTGAAAGCTGTCTTCGTCGGTCCGATACAGCAGCAAGGCGCTGTAGCGCGGCAACACCGCTTCACTCAGGGAGTCGCGCGAATGGGTGACGACGACCGCGTCGAGTGGCAGCTGCGCAAGCCAGCGGGCCAGCCGTTGCCCCTGTTCGGTTTGCCATGCACTTGTTGGTGAGTAAACCAGGAGTTGACGAAGGGTGCGCTGCACGGGAGCAGCTTCGCGCCGGCAAGCGGTCAGCCACATCATTGCCCCCGCCAGCAGAACAAGGCGGAAGCGCATGCTGGTTTACTCTTTTGGTGGACAATTTAGTGTATACTCAACGCAATTTGGTTTGGGAATTTTTGACAATGGTCATTTTGAGATAGAGAGAAGAGAGATGGAGTGAAAGAGTGACCCACTGCGCAAACTGCGTCAGGGCTGCGTTTTCTGCGGCCGAAGGCTGCGGTTGGAATGAGTGAGGAACTGAAGAACCGAAGAATCGAGGATTTGATAAAACATTGATAATCAACAATAAAAACTTTAAACTCTACACTCTCAACTCTCAACCCTTAACGACAGGTAAAAGCTGCGTGCAAGCTGCGTCTTCTGCGGCCGAAGGCTGCGGTTTCAATGGATGAGGAACCAGAGAAACCGAGGAACCGAGGATTTCAGCAGATGCCTCACATCTTCACAAACATCTGAAAATATGAACATTAAACATTAAACTTTAAACTCTAAACCCTCAACACTACCCCCTCAACCATTGCCACAAGATTTCCCGAACCACTTTGATTTGAGTATAAAAGTGCCCCTTTCCGGCGGGATGAAGGTAGGAATATTGGCAAACAACTTTCAGACAAAATAAAAAACGGGCGACAGCGTGTACCCTGCCGCCCGTCGCTTTTTTCGGGAATGGCACTCAGACCGTTTCCTTCGAGCCAAAGACGGCCTTGAGGAACTCGCGGTTCATGCGCGCAATGTTGGTAATGGAGATGCCTTTGGGGCATTCGGCTTCGCAGGCCGTGACGTTGGAGCAGCGGCCAAAGCCTTCTTCGTCCATCTGCTTGACCATGTTTTGCACGCGGCGGCTGGCTTCGATCCGGCCCTGGGGCAGCAGCGCCAGGTGCGACACCTTGGCCGACACAAACAGCATGGCCGAAGCGTTGGGGCAGGCTGCCACGCAGGCGCCACAGCCGATGCAGGTGGCCGCATCGAAGGCTTCGGTAGCCGTATCCTTGGGAATGAGAATGGTATTGCCGTCTTGGGCCTGGCCCGTATCTACCGAAATGAAGCCGCCAGCCTGGATGATGCGGTCGAAAGCCGAGCGGTCCACCACGAGGTCTTTGACCACGGGAAAGGCTTTTGCCCGGAAGGGCTCGATGTAAATGGTATCGCCGTCTTTGAAATGGCGCATGTGGAGCTGGCAGGTAGTCGTCTTCTGCATGGGGCCATGGGGCTGGCCGTTGATGACCATGGAGCAGGCCCCGCAGATGCCCTCGCGGCAGTCGTGGTCGAAAGCCACGGGCTCTTCCTTGCGCTCGATGAGCTGCTGGTTGAGCACGTCGAGCATCTCGAGGAAGCTCATGTGCTCATTGGCTTCGACCTGGTAGGTGACGAACCGGCCTTTATCGTCGGGGCTTTTCTGCCGCCATATTTTCAGCGTGAGTTTCATGACGCGTTGGGTTTGAATGTGAAGGAAACAAGAACCGAAAGCACGCGATTCCTTACTTGTAGCTGCGCGTCTTCAGTTCGACGTTTTCAAACACGAGCGGTTCCTTGTGCAGCACGGGATCCTTGCCGAGGTCGGTCCATTCCCATGCGGCCACATAGGCGTATTCCTCGTCGTTGCGCAGCGCCTCGCCGTCTTCGGTCTGATATTCTTCGCGGAAGTGACCGCCGCAGCTCTCGTTGCGGTGCAGCGCGTCGATGCACATCAGCTCACCCAGCTCGAGGAAGTCGGCCACGCGATGCGCCTTCTCCATCTCGGGGTTGAACTCGTCCATGCGGCCGGGGACGTACACATCCTTGTAAAACTCTTCGCGCAGCTCGCGAATGAGCCGGATGCCTTTCTGCAAGCCTTCGGCATTGCGGGCCATACCGCAGTATTCCCACATGATCTTGCCCAAGCGGCGATGGAACGATTCTACCGACTGGCTGCCGCCGATGTGCATGAGCCCTTCGAGGCGCGCGCGCACTTCCTTTTCCGTCTGCTCGAACTCCGGCAAGTCAGTCGGGATGCGCGGCGTGCGGATTTCGTTGCTGAGGAACACGCCGATGGTATAGGGCAGAACGAAATACCCGTCGGCCAAGCCTTGCATCAGTGCCGAAGCGCCGAGGCGGTTGGCGCCGTGGTCCGAGAAATTGCACTCTCCAATGGCAAACAGGCCCGGGATGTTGGTCTGCAGGTTGTAATCAACCCAGAGGCCCCCCATGGTGTAGTGCACCGCCGGGTAGATCTTCATGGGCACCTTGTAGGGATTCTCGCCCGTGATCTTTTCGTACATCTCGAACAGGTTGCCGTACTTTTCTTCGATCACCTGTTCGCCCAGGCGGCGGATGGTGGCTTCGTCGGGATTGTGGATACCCATGGCATGGGCACGCGACTTGCCGTAGCGCTCGATGGCCGTGGAGAAGTCGAGGAACACGCCCAGGCCTGTGGGTACAATGCCACGGCCTTCATCGCACACGCGCTTGGCGGCTCGCGAAGCCACGTCGCGCGGCACGAGGTTGCCAAAGGCCGGATACATGCGCTCGAGGTAGTAATCGCGGTCTTCTTCGGGAATGTCGAGGGCGGTCTTGCGGCCTTGGCGGATGGCTTCGGCGTCTTCGACCTTTTTGGGCACCCACACGCGGCCGTCGTTGCGCAGACTCTCCGACATGAGCGTCAGCTTTGACTGATACTCACCCGACTGCGGGATGCAGGTGGGGTGGATCTGGGTGAAACAGGGGTTGGCCATGTAGGCGCCGCGACGCACGGCACGCCAGGCGGCCGTGGCGTTCGAGTTCATGGCGTTGGTCGAGAGGTAGAAGACGTTGCCATAGCCGCCCGTAGCGAGCACCACGGCATGAGCCGAGTGGCGCTCCAGCTCACCGGTGATGAGGTTGCGGGCAATGATACCGCGTGCCTTGCCATCGACGAGCACCACGTCGAGCATCTCGTGGCGGTGATACAGCTCCACCTTGCCCAGCGCCACCTGGCGACTCAAAGCCTGATAGGCACCCAGCAAGAGCTGCTGGCCGGTCTGGCCGCGTGCGTAGAAGGTGCGCTTTACCTGTACGCCGCCAAAAGAGCGGTTGTCGAGGTAGCCGCCGTATTCGCGCGCGAAAGGCACGCCCTGGGCTACGGCCTGATCGATGATGTTGGCGCTGACTTCGGCCAGGCGATACACGTTGGCTTCGCGGCTGCGGTAGTCGCCCCCTTTGATCGTATCGTAAAACAGGCGCCACACGCTGTCGCCGTCGTTCTTGTAGTTCTTGGCTGCGTTGATGCCGCCCTGCGCAGCAATGGAGTGGGCGCGGCGCGGGCTGTCGTGGAAAGTGAACACCTTGACGTTGTAGCCCAGCTCGGCCAGCGAAGCGGCAGCCGAAGCGCCGGCCAGGCCCGTACCCACCACGATGATGTCGAGGCGCAGTTTGTTGTTGGGGGCCACCAGCGGCATGGTCGAGCGGTAAGTCGTCCATTTTTCCTTCAGCGGCCCGGGAGGTATGTGTCCATCAAGCTGTTTCATATCCCTGGATTTGAGGGTTTTTCAATTTTGAAAAACAAAGCGCGCCTGATCGCTCAGGCATGTTTCAGGAAAAAGAGAATGGGGATGAGCGCAAAGCCCAGCGGCACCAGAATGGCGTACACCTTGCCCAGGAAGTGGATCAGCGGACTGTACTTCGGATGGTTGATGCCCAGTGTCTGGAATGCCGACTGGAAGCCGTGCCACAAATGCGCACCGATGACGACCATGCTCAGCACGTAGAAAATGACGAAGCCGAGATCCTGGTAGGTGGCAGCCACCAGCGAGTAAAGGTCTTTGACCTCATGGCCGTCGTAGGAGACCATGCCAATGTCGCCGATCTTCATCCTGAACCAGAACTGGTACATGTGGATCAGGATGAAAATGAAAATGATGGTGCCGATCCAGCCCATGCGGCTGGCAATGCGCGGGTTGGTATTGACGGCGCGCAGCCGATGCACGGCGTAGCGCTGGTTGCCGCGGGCCGCGCGGTTTTTGCGCCACAGCGCCCAGCCCTGAATGGCATGCAGCAGGATGAAGGCATAGAGCAGGTAGGAAATCGTCTTGATCAAGGGGTTGTGCGTCATGAAATACGCATACTCGTTGAAAGATCGCCCGCCATCATCGGCCAACAATTGCAAGTTGCCGGCCAGATGCACCACCAGAAAGATGATCAGAAAAAGCCCCGTCAAGCTCATAATGACTTTTTGCCCGAGGGAAGAAGTGAGAAATCTGGAAAACCATCCCATAGTCAGTGTATTTTGAATGGCCACACAAAGCGCAACTATACGGCTGAAAAGATGTTTCTTCAAAGCACTTGCTTTCCCGATCCGGATACAGCGACCATCGTGGTGCCCTATCTTTGCATCGCATTGCCCCACACAAAGGGCGTAAAAGCCTGCGCAAAAGTAAAATTTAGCCCTTCATCGGCGCCTGATTATCGTCAACAGACATCTGTTTAGACTTCATCAAAATTGCCATCGGGTGCTGTTGCAAAAATTCACCGGTTTATGACCCAATCCTCCAAAGAGCAGAAAAAGCCTGCCCCGCAGGTCAGCTTCGAGCAATTTCTCGATTATTTTCCCGAAACCAAACTGCCCGTCACGCTGAGCGAAGACGCAGCCCATCGCTATAGCCAGATCAACGAACCGTTTCACCAACTGGCCATCGAGCAGTTCATCCATCCCATTGAAGCCGAATACGACGAGCTGACCGAGTTCGTGCCCTGCTTCCGCATTCCCGAAACCCATGCCTTCCATGCCGTCGTATACTGGAAGGCCGGCCTGATGAATTATCAGTACGTATTGGCCACCTTTACCAGGAAAGGAGAGCTGATCGACCGGCGGGTTTTGGCTGGCACAATTGTACAGGGCGACGTGATGACCCAATCGGTAGCCACGATCGAAGAAGACTGGATGATCTACGTGGTATCGGGGCAAGGCGCTGCACACGACGACCTCTACGAGGCCGGCCGGAGCCGGGCGTTCGAGCTGGAGCTGCTACCCGATGGCTTGATCATCAAGCCTTCCTGAGCCTCCGGGCATTTTTTGGCGAAAGCCTGAACACATAAACTCAACGCAATTCGGTTTGGGAATTATTGACAATAGTCAATGGACGCCAGACGATTTTTTGAGATGGAGAGAAGAGAGATGGAGTGAAAGAGTGACCAACTGCGCAAACTGCGTCAGCACTGCATCTTCTGCGGCTGAAAGCTGCGGTTGCAATGAGTGAGGAACCGAGGAATCGAAGATTTGATTCAAGAGCCTGCTGAAAAAAGTCGAAAAATTATTCAGTTACACAGAGCGCCACTGAGCACCCACTGATTTTCACAGACTTGTAAACTCTAAACGCTACACGCTCAACCCTCAACGACAGATAAAAGCTGCGCTCAAACTGCGTCCATCTGCGGTTGAAAGCTGCGGTTTTTGGCTGAGGAGCCGAAGAACCGGGGAATCGAGGATTTGACAAAAAACTGATAGTCAACAAGAAAAACTTTAAACTCTCAACCCTCGACCATTGCCACAGGATTTCACGAACCACTTTGACTTGAGTATAAAAAACCAATCACCGACACTGCAATGCCTGGTGTTTTCCTATTGACGAACGACGAATATGAAAAAGAAGAAAAAGAAAAAAGATAACAAGCTGACGGTGCGCGAGCTACAGCAAGCCATCCTCAAGCTCATGCGTGCCAACCCCCGCAAGCGATACAATCCCAAGCAAATTGTGCGCAAACTCAAGTCGGGCAACAACAGAGACAGCGTCTTGCACGCACTTGAACAACTGGTAGCTGCCAATAAGGTGGAAAGTCTGGGCGATTTCAAGTTCCGGTTTCGCCGCGGAGCGGCCAATCAGGCTTCGCGACAGGAATGCGAAGGAATCGTGGACATGACGCGTCAGGGCGATGCTTTCGTCATGACCGACAGCCTCGAAACCGACGTGTACGTGCCCGCCCGCCACCTCAACACCGCCCTGCACGGCGACCGCGTGCGCATCGCCTGGTGGAAGGTGCCGCGCCGCAAAAACCCCGAAGGCGAAGTGCTTGAAGTCGTCGAGCGCGCTACCGACCACTTCATCGGCACCCTGCGCATGGGACCACGCATCGCCGTGGTCGTGCCCGACCGCATGAACATGCCGGTAGATATCTACGTGCCGCTCGACAAGGTGGGCGAGGCCGAAGATGGCGACAAGGTGGTGGTGAAAGTGGTGCGCTGGAAAGACCGGCGGTACCACGCACCCATGGGCGAAGTGACCGAAGTGCTGGGCAAGCCGGGCACCCACGACATCGAGATGAAGGCCATTCTCATCAACAACGGCTTTCGGCTGTCCTTCCCGCCCGAGGTGCAACAGGAAGCCAACGACCTGTCCACCCACATCGACCTGCAGGAAGTCCACCGTCGGCGCGACATGCGCGACGTGACGACCTTCACCATCGACCCCGACGACGCCAAGGACTTCGACGATGCCCTGTCGATCCGACGACTGCCCAACGGCCATCTCGAGATCGGCATCCACATCGCCGACGTGACGCATTACGTCAAGGAGCACAGCCTGCTCGACCAGGAAGCCTACAAGCGTTCCACCTCGGTCTATCTGGTGGACCGCGTGTTGCCCATGTTGCCCGAGAAGCTCTCCAACGAGCTGTGCTCGCTGCGCCCCCACGAAGACAAGCTGACCTTCTCGGCGGTTTTCGAGTTCGATCGGCGCGACCGCATCGTGAACCGCTGGTTCGGAAAGACGATCATCCATTCCGACCGACGCTTTACCTACAACGAAGCCCAGGAGATCCTCGAAAAGAAAGAGGGCGAATTTGCCGAAGAGCTGCTCGAGCTCAATAGGCTGGCCAAAAAACTGCGCGCCCGCCGCTTCCGCAACGGGTCCATCAACTTCGAAACCGAGGAGGTGCGCTTCCGCCTCGACGAGCACGGCGTCCCCATCGAGGTGTATGTCAAGGAGCGCAAGGACGCCCACATGCTGGTCGAAGATTTCATGCTGCTGGCCAACCGCGAAGTAGCCACCTACATCCACGAAAAGGGCAAGGATCGCCAGGAAATTCCGTTTGTTTACCGCGTCCACGACGAGCCCGACCCCGTCAAAGTGGAAGAGTTTGCGCGTTTTGCCAGGGAACTGGGCTTCGAGATCGACACCAGCTCGCCCCAGGCCATCGCCAAATCGTACAATCGTCTGGCAGAGGAAGCCGAGAAAAACGAGATCCTGCGCATCCTCGAGCCCATCGCCATCCGCACCATGGCCAAGGCCATCTACACCACCAACAACATCGGCCACTACGGACTCGGCTTCAAGTACTACACGCACTTCACCTCGCCCATCCGCCGCTACGCCGACGTGCTGGTACACCGCATTCTGGAGGAAAACCTGGGCGACAAGACGCTGCGCGTCGACAAGGAGAAGCTGGAGGCCAAATGCCGCCATATTTCCGCCATGGAACGCCGCGCCATGGATGCCGAGCGCGAAAGCGTGAAGTACAAGCAGGTTGAGTATATCGAAAGCCACATTGGTGAGGTGTTCGAAGGCGTCGTCTCGGGAATCATCGACACGGGTTTCTTCGTGCAGCTCAAGGAGAACCTGTGCGAAGGCATGGTGCGCTTCAGCAGCATGGATGAACCGTTCGAAGTGGAACCCGGCCGCCTCCGTGCCAAAGGCACGCGTACGGGCCGCCTGATCAAGATGGGCGACGTATTGCGCGTGAAAGTGGTCGATGCCGACCCGGCACGCCGTCAGATAGAAATGGTACTGGCCGAAGAAGGCGAAGAGCTCTCGGAAGCAAGTCTGTTCTCCGAGGCCACCAAACAGCTCCGGCAGCAACGCACTGCCAGGACAGCAAGCAACGGCACCGCCAGGCGCAGCAATGCGCGCAAGAAAAAATCCTCATCCGGCAACTCCAGAAAGCAGGCTCCTGCCTCCGACGACGGCCAGACAAGCAAGACAGCCAAATCCAGATCGCGCACGCGCAAATCGCGCAGTGGACCCGGAAAACGCACCAAATAGCGCGCTTTATCGGCGCAGGTCGAGTTGGGCCACGCTCTCGATGTGGTGCGTGTGCGGAAACATGTCCACGGGCTGCACGCTGGTGAGCTCGTAGGCGGCCGACAGCAGTTGGATGTCGCGCGCCTGGGTTGCCGGATTGCAGCTCACATATACGATGCGGGGGGCCCGAAGCTTCAACAGCGTCTCCACCACTTCGCGATGCATGCCTGCCCGTGGCGGGTCGGTAATGATCACATCGGGCATGCCGTGCTTTTTTGCGAAAGCAGGAGAGAGGTAATCCTTCACGTCGCCGGCGTAGAACGTGCAATTCTCAATCGCATTGCGCCGGGCGTTGGCACGGGCGTCCTCGATGGCTGCAGCCACCTCCTCGATGCCCACCACGTGGCGTGCCGCATGAGCCACATAGAGCGCAATGCTGCCCAGGCCCGTGTACAGATCGTACACCATCTCTTTGCCCGAGAGCCCTGCAAACGCCGCCGCCGTGTCGTACAGCTTTTTCGCCTGCTCGGTATTGGTCTGAAAAAACGATTTGGGTCCAATGGCAAAGCGCACATGACCGAGCTGCTCCTCGATGAATGTTGCACCGTGGTAACGCACCATGTCGAGATCGAGCAGAAAGTCGTTCTGCTTGGTGTTGATGCAATAGTACAAGCTCGTCAGCTCGGGAAAGCGCCTGATGAGTTCGTCCAGCAATGCATGGATGCAGTCCATATCGGCTTCGCCGAAAGCGATAATGACCATCACCTGGCCGAGCGAAGAAGTGCGGACCACCATATTGCGCAGGAAGCCCCGATGCACCTGCATGTCGTAAAAAGGCTTGCCGAGCTTCAAGGCAATTTCCTTGACGGCCAGGCGCAGGGCATTGCTCGGCTCGGGCTGCAGGTGACAATGTGCTATGTCGATCACTTTATCGAATGAGCCGGGTGCGTGAAAGCCCGCCACCGGCTCTTCGTTCGTCACGCCCGAAGCGATCTCCTCCCGCGTCAGCCAGCGCCGAGCCGAAAAGGAATACTCCAGCTTGTTGCGATAGTAGCGATCGCGGTCGGCACCGATGATGGGCAAAAACTCACGGGGCTGCACCTTCCCGATGCGCTCGATGGCCTGCTGCACTACCTGTTGCTTGTGGCGCAATTGCGCTTCGTAGGAAAGGTTTTGCCACTTGCATCCTCCGCACAGACCAAAATGGGCACAGAACGGCTCGACGCGATCGGGCGACCAGGCATGCCAGTGCGTGGCATAGCCCAGGTAGTAATCCTTGCGCTTTTTGGTTACCTGCACATCCACCACGTCGCCGGGCACCGCTTTGTCCACAAATACCACGCGGCCGTCAGGAGCGCGCCCCACGGCCCGGCCCTTGTCGGCAATACCCGTGACCGAAATGTGCTCCAACAACGGCTTTTGCCTCCTTTTTCTTCCCATCTTGCTCTATTGGCCGGCTTGCGCCAAAAATGAGGGGCAAAGATGCCACAAATACCGGGTCGACAGACCCGCATATCCCGATTCGAATGGAAAAGTGAACGACACTCAGGCGGGCTGGATGAGCGCATCGCGCAGCAAAGGCTCTGCCATGATAGCCTGACGCAAACGCGCCACCAAGCCGTCAGAGGCGGCCACCAGCGGCAAGCGCACCGTGCGCGTGCACAACCCCATCGCTTCGAGCACGGCCTTGATGCCGGCGGGGTTGCCTTCTTCGTACAGCAGAGGATGCACCTCGAGCATAGCATGATTCCAGCGACGCGCTTCCGCCAATTGCCCCTGGCGCGCTGCAGCCACCATTTTGGCGAAAGCCCGGGGAAAAGCATTGGCGATAACCGAGATGGCCCCCACGGCCCCCGAGGCGATCATGGGCAACGTCAGCAAGTCATCGCCGGCCAGTATGGAGAAACGCTCGGGCGCGTGCTTGGCCAGCGTCATCACCCGAGGCACACTGCCCGCAGCCTCTTTTACCGCTACGAACTTCGGATCGGCCTCGGCCAGACGCAGCACCGTCTCCGGATGCACATCGACGCCGGTGCGTGCCGGCACGTTGTAAATGATGAGGGGCAAGGGGCTGGCCTCGGCCACCCGCAGATAGTGCTCGTACAAACCCTGCTGATTGGGACGCAGGTAGGACGGAGCACTCGACATGACGGCCGCCAGCCCATCGAAGTCGAAATCGCGAAAGCGACGAACAAGTGCCTCGGTATTGTTGCCGCCAAACATGCCCACCACGACCGGCACGCGGCCATCCACCTGTTCGAGCGTGCAATCGATCACCGCCCGACATTCATCGGAAGTCTGTGTCACCGCCTCACCCGTCGTTCCCAGCGAGACGATAAAATCTGCACCCCCATCAATCACATGATCGACCAGGCGACGCAACGCATCGAAATCCACCGCTTCCCCACGAAAAGGCGTCACCAGGGCTACACCGGTCCCCTCAAGTCTCATGGCATTGTGTTTTGTGTGAAACGACGCGAACGCAATCAGAGTCCAGACACTGGCGCCTGCTCATTGAGCCGCAGAATGCTTTCGAGGTCTTTCACGAATCGGCTCGTTTGTCCGCGCTTGACTTCCACGACAAGGTCCAGGCAATCCGTAGCTTCGCGATCCATTCCCGCCCGACAAGCGCTCTTGCTCAGCAAACTCACCCACCGCATGGGCTCGTTCAGCCTTTCGGCAAAAACCACCAGGAGGTCCGTCCGGGCTTCTGTGAAATCACGCGCTTTGTCAGCCAGCGGCTTGCCATACCAGTTGACCTCATCGCCATACAAACACATCGGAGCAGGCTCCTCACCTTTGGGTGCCTTCCGGCGACTGCATTCGAGTACGGAAACCTGCTTGCCTGCCTGTTTCAACTCGCGTATCCACTTCTGAGCGGCGGCCAACATTTCGGGCCGGTCGGCATCCACCAACACCCCCACGCGCTGCACTTCGCTCCAGACTACTGCCCGACGCAGCACTTCCTTGCTGCGCGCCCGTCGCAGTGCACGCGCAAAGAACCAGTTTCTGACCTTACGCCACCACTCCATTATCGCGTATTGTTGTTGTGTGCAACACCCATGTCGTCTATCGAGTCATGAGGCTACTTCTTCTTTCCTTTACCTGCTGATTCGGCACCCTTTTGAGGCAATTCTTCCCAGGCTCCCATGCGGCGATATTTGGCAATGCGCTGCCTGACCAACTCCTTCACGGGAATTTCCTGCAGCTCGGCCAACGTCTGCTTCAGGTGGCGCTTGAGAATTTTTGCCATCTCTTCAGGTGCCGCATGCGCACCTCCCACGGGTTCCTTGATGATGCCGTCGATCAGCCCGAATCGGTACATGTCGTCGGCAGTGAGCTTGAGGGCTTCGGCTGCCTGCTCCTTGTAATCCCAACTGCGCCACAAGATAGAGGAGCACGACTCGGGCGAGATTACCGAATACCACGTGTTCTCCAACATGTACACCCTGTCGCCCAATCCGATACCGATGGCGCCCCCTGAAGCTCCCTCCCCTATGACCGTAACGATGATGGGCACTTTGAGCTGGGCCATTTCGAACATATTGCGGGCAATTGCTTCGGCCTGCCCCCGCTCTTCAGCTTCGATGCCGGGATAGGCACCAGGCGTATCGACGAAGGAAAATACCGGGAAACCGAAGCGCTCGGCCATCTTCATCAGCCGCAGCGCCTTCCGATAGCCTTCCGGATTGGCCATGCCGAAGTTGCGATACTGACGCATCTTCGTATTCACCCCTTTCTGATGGCCGATCACCACCACCGTCTGGCCATTGAAGTTGGCGATCCCGCCTACGATGGCTTTGTCGTCTCCACTCAGGCGGTCGCCGTGCAACTCGATGAAGTCCTTGAAAATATGCTCCACGTAATAGAGCGTATAGGGCCGCTCCGGATGACGCGACAGTTGGACTTTCTGCCAGCCCGTAAGGTTGGAATAGATCTCCCTGCGCGTTTTCTTGATGCGCTTCTCCAGCTCTTTCACCATAGGCGATACGTCAATGTCACTTTGTTCGCCCACTTGTTTGATCTTCTCAAGCTGCTCGTATAGCTGTTCCAGCGGTTTTTCAAACTCCAAAAAGACCATAGACACGGAACTTTCTACCGGATGCTTCCACAAAAAAATGACTATCAACAATTACACGATTGCCATCCGGGTGCGCAAAATTAGCAATCCATCAGGTCGGGAAAGGAAAACGACAACTTTTTTGATTTTTTTCGCGTTCAGGGGTTGCAGGAAAAAATCCGCCCGTTTACCTTTGCACTCGCTGTCGCCAGAAGAGGTGGCGAAAAGTGAGCACTCATGAGTGGTTGTTGATGTTTTTCATTGAAAAACAACCACTTTTGACAACACGGTCCGGTAGTTCAGCTGGTTAGAATGACTGTCCCGACACGTCGGGGCCTGTCCCGAAGCTTTGCATCGGGAAAGGTCGCGGGGGGTAGTTCCCCTTACACCACTGAAGCACCGTACTGCCTTTGACAACACGGTCCGGTAGTTCAGCTGGTTAGAATGCCTGTCCCGACACGTCGGGAAGGTCGCGGGGGGTAGTTCCCCTTACAC
>WFYJ01000158.1 GCA_015490175.1 Saprospiraceae bacterium
AGGGTGTAGGGCTGAGGGTTTACAACTATGTGAAAATCAGCGCCTTCTCAGTGGCACTCTGGGTAACTGAAAATTTTTCGACTTTTTTCAGCAAGCCTTTTTGCTGAGGGCCCTGAAAAAATCCATAGTCTCGCGCAACGCCGTCCCGAGTATCAGGAGCCTGTCCCCGGCGAGCCGGAGCTTGTTCCGACTTGTCGGAAGCAGGCTCCGACACAAGTCGGGAGCCCGTCCCGACTCAAGTGGGGAACGCAACGATTCGAAATGTGTTTTTTATTTTAAATCAATTTGTTGTGAGTTAATCATACCTGCCATATGTTACATCGTTGCGTTGTTACGAACTTTTTTCAGTGCGCTCGTCACTCCCTCACTCTTCACTCCTCACTCCTCACTCTTCACTCCTCTCCAATTCACCACCTGCGCCGATCCAGAGCCGTGAGCGTAGCCGCGAGGAAGAAAGCCGTCACCGAGAGAAAGTAAATCACATCGCGCGAATCGATGAGTCCGCGGCTGATGCTGGCATAGTGGTAGGCCATGCCGATCATTTCGACGATGCTGTCCCATTTGCCCACGAACACGGGCAGGCGGCTGAAAAAGTCGAAGCCCCAGTGCACGAAAAAGGACAGGAAGACAGCCAGCACGAAGGCCACGATCTGGTTTTGCGAAAGCGCAGAGGCAAAAACTCCGATGGCCGAAAAGGCCGAAGCCAGAAAGATCAGTCCGATATAGCTGCCAATCACCGCGCCCGAATCAATATTGCCTTTCGGCGAGCCGAGTTGCCAAACGGTGTAGTAGTACAGCACCGTGGGCGCCAGCGCAAACAGTACCAACACCAGGGTGGCCAGGTACTTGCCCAGCACGATCTGCAGGTCGGTCAGCGGCCGCGTCACGAGCAGCTCGAAAGTGCCCGTCTGCTGCTCTTCGGCAAACATGCGCATTGCGATGGCCGGGATGAGGAACAGAAACACGATGGGAGCCAGATCGAAGAGCTGATCGAGGGTGGCGTACTGGTAATTGAGCAGGCTGGTATCCGGAAAAACCCAGATGACCAGCCCCATGATGGTCAAAAACACGCCAATGGAAATGTACCCGATCAGCGAGCTGAAAAACGCGGCCAGTTCTTTTCTGAAAATGCTTCCCATGGCGGTTGGACGATAAACGATGGATTTATACTCAAATCAAAGTGGTTCGGGAAATCCTGTTGTATTGGTTGAGGGTGTAGCGTTGAGGGTTGAGGGTGTAGGGTTGAGGGTTTAGAGTTTAAAGTTTAAAGTTTTTCTTGTTGACTATCATGTTTTTGTCAAATCCTCGGTTCCTCGATTGCTCAATCAAAAATGTCCATTGACTATCGTCAATATTTCCCAAACCGAATTGCGTTGAGTATATTGACCGAACAACGGCAGGCCTCACTCCGGAACGACTTCCCTGCCGTCCTTCTTGTACACCACTCCGCCCTTCATCACGAAATCGATCTGTCGCATGAGGCGGATATCCTGCAGGGGGTCGCCCTTTACGGCCACGATGTCGGCCAGCTTGCCCGGAGCGATGCTGCCCAGCCGATCGGTGAGGCCCAGCAACTCGGCCGTGCGCATGGTAGCGCTGGCGATGGCTTCTATGGGCGGCATACCCGCTTCCACCATGTACGCAAACTCCTGTGCGTTCTCGCCGTGGGGCGACACGCCCGAGTCGGTGCCAAAGGCAATCCTGACGCCGGCCTTGTACGCTTTCACAAACGTTTCCTGAATCTGGGGCCCGATGGCGAGGGCCTTGGGCACAACAGGAGCGGGGAAGTAGCCCGGAATTTTTGCCTTTTCGGCCACGAAGCGACCGGCCGAGATGGTGGGCACGTACCATGTGCCGTGTTTTTTCATGAGCTCGATGATCTCATCGTCCATCAGGGTGCCGTGCTCGATGCTGGTCACGCCGGCAATGATGGCGCGTTTCATGCCTTCCTTGCCGTGGGCATGGGCCGCCACCTGCATGCCGTAGTCCTTGGCTGTCTGGATGATGGCTTCCAGCTCTTCCATGGTGAACTGCGGGCCCTGGCCATCTTTGGCCACCGAGAGCACGCCGCCGGTAGCCGTGATCTTGATGAGGTCGGCGCCGTTCTTGTAGCGCTGGCGCACGGCCTTGCGCGCGTCTTCCACGCCATTGACCACGCCTTCCTTGGGACCGGGATCGCCCATCAGGTCGCGCCGCACGCCGTTGGTGGGATCGGCATGCCCGCCGGTGCTGGCCAGCGACTTTTCGGCCGTGAAGATGCGCGGCCCAACCACTTTGCCCTGGTTGATGGCATTGCGCAGCGCCACATTGACGCCGCTGCCTCCCAGGTCGCGCACCGTGGTAAAGCCGGCCAGCAGGGTGCGTCGGGCATACACGGCAGCATCGTAGGCCACGTCTGCCTCGTTTTTGCGGAAGCGCTCCTCGTAAGCTTTCGGATTGGATTCATGCTCGATGTGCACGTGCATGTCCATCAGTCCGGGCATTACCGTGTGTTGCTTGAGGTCGATGGTGCGCGTGCCCTTGGGTGCACGGGGATATCCGTCGCGTACCTCGACGATTTTGTCGCCTTCGACCACCACGGTGACGCCTTCGCGCACCTCCATTTTTTCCGTGTCGATCAGTTTGCCGCAGTAGAGCCACGTTTGTTGGGCCTGCAGCCCTGCAAGCACCCAAAAGGCCAGGGCCCAGGTCATCAGCACCTTCTTCATGTCTGTGATTTTTTGAACAATCGGGTGAAAAAAAAAGCGGCGGCAAAATCGCAAGTTTGAGGCAATCGGCCAAGCAGCCTAATTGAGGCGAGCCCTGGCTTCCTCCAGCAACAGCCGATGAATGCGGGCCACCTGTGCGGGCAGGGGCTGGGTGCCATCGTTGACGATCACGAAGTCGGCCATACCCGCTTTCGAAGCTTCGGGCCACTGCTTTTCCATGCGGGCACGCACCTGCGCCTCACTCAGGCCGTCGCGCGCCATCACCCGTCGGATGCGCTCGGCTTCCGGCGCCACCACGACGATGATTTTGTCCAGCATCTTGTAGCCGCCGCTCTCGAACAGCAGGGCGGCCTCCTCGATTGCGTAGGGATGACCAATGGCCTCCTGCTGCCGAAACCAGGCCTGCAGATCGCGATGCACGGCCGGATGGACGATGGCATTGAGCTTTTGCAAAAGCGCCTCATCGGCAAACACCTGCTCGGCGATCCAGGCGCGATTCAGGCTGCCATCGGGCAGATAGGCCCCGGGGCCCAGCAACTCCGCGATCCGGCGCCGCACCTCCTCGTCTTCGGTCATCAGCGCTTTTGCGCGTTCATCGGCATAATACACCGGCACCATCATCGATTCGAAAATGCGGCAGACCGTGGTCTTGCCGCTGCCTATGTTGCCTGTCACGCCTGCTTTCAGCATATTCTGTCTGGTGATGTCCTTGAATAAATGATCTCACGTCCCGGAAATGAACCGGGTGCAAAGGGGTTGAGGGTTGCGAGTTCAGGGTTGAGAGTTTAGAGTTTAAAGTCTAAAGTTTTTTACATTGATTATCAGTTTTTTGTCGAATCCTCGATTCTTCGGTTCCTCGGTTCCTCATCTATTGCAACCGCAGCCTTCGGCCACAGAAAAACGCAGTTTGCGCGCAGTTTTTGACCATGCTTAGGGTTTAGCGTTTAAGGTTTAAAGTTTTTCTTATTGATTATCAGTTTTTTGTCAAATCCTCGGTTCCTCGATTCCTCGGTTCCTCATCCATTGAAACCGCAGCTTTCGGTCGCAGAAAACCGCAGTTTGCGCGCAGTTTTTACCTGTCGTTGAGGGTGTACAACTCTGTGAAAATCAGTGTCTTCTCAGTGGTGTTCTGTGTAACTGAAAATTTTTCGACTTTTTTCAGCAAGCCTCTTTGCTCAAATCCTCGATTCCTCTTTCATCAAAAGTCCATCTCAACCTCGCTGCTTTACGGCGCGTGTTCCCGTATCCGGGACAGGATCCGACCCTGTCGGAATATCAACATCCGCGCAGCGAGCTCAACCGCGCTCAATTCCTCACTCCCCACTCTTCACTCTTCACTCCTCACTCCATCTCTCCATCACTCCCTCACACCTTTGCGCCCCTCCGCTTTCTAATGCACGAAGCGCACGGACAACAAATCGAACACGCGTGCCTGCCCTGCCGGTTGCAGGTCGGCATACCAGGCCTCGATGCGGGCGGCTTCCTTTTGCGCCTGCGCTTCGTCGGGGAAAATGCCTCCGAGAAACACCAGAAAAGCGCGGGGTTCGTAGCCTTCGAGGCAACCGGCCCAGATGAGACTGGCCGGCTGGCCTTCACCAGCCCAGTATTCAAGCTGACGCGTAGCCTCATCCAGTGAATCGAACCAGTCATCGGTCACCAGCCAGACGGTGCCCGTGATGTTGGCAAAGCGCGCGCAGTCGGAAAACGCCACTCGGTCCTGGTTGTTGAGAAAGACGGTATCGGGCAAGTACTGGCCGGCCGCTGAGGCTGCAGGCTCGGATTCGGGCACTTCCCTTTCGGGAAAAGGCCGAGCGACAAAAGGCGTATCCACCATGTAATCCGGTGGCTCGGGGGGCTCTTTCTGGCGGGCCAGTTCCTCGAGTTCTTTTTTGCTGGCCTTGCGCGGCGGTTTGTGGATGATGGTATGTGACATGATGTAGGCCATGCCCACCAGGGCAAACAGGGTGATGCCCATCTGTTTGAAGTAGCTTTTGCGAAAGCGCAGATATGAGGTGGGGCCAGGCTTCCAGGGCCACCGCCGATACAACGCATCCGAAATTTGCCGGAAGGTGCGTTCCATCCTGGCCATGCGTTTGTTTGCCTGCGCTTTCTGGTGATGGGCAATGGCCGGCGTGATGCGCCGCGGCAGGAAGAGCAAACGCGGTCGGCCGGCCGTAGTGATTTCGAGCAAACCGATGCCTTCCCTTACTGCCTGCACTTTCAGTTCCCGATATCGGGGATCGGTCTCGCCGCCAAACACATCTTCGGCGAAAGCCACCCAGTGCTCGTCGGCGTGGTAGCGCTTGAACTGCTCGATGGCGTAGATGTAGCGGTATCGCGAGCGACCGCGCATGATCAGGATGTAAAGAAGCGTCAGCAGGCCGATTTCACCAGCCACGACCAGTGCCGAAAGCCCCCATCCCCACCGATCGAACGGCAGGATGTCAAAGGCATAGCTGATGGCCATCACTGTCAGCACGACCATGGATGCCGTGGCCAGGCCATCCCACAGCAACAGCCATTTTTGAAACCGGTAAAACAGCTCGCCGGCATGGGCCCGGTCGGTGGCTTCGAAGGTGGCCACGAAAGGCGTACCGTCCTTGCGCAGGAACCGGATTTCACCATCAACGATAATGTCGCCCGGCAGCATCTGGTCGAGGCGGGCCACCAGCCCCGGATCGCGCAAGGCGGCTTCTTCCCCCTTGCTCAGGTCCAGTTCGTTGGCGTAGTAGTCCAGATAATGCTTCTTCAGAAACGAAAGCGCAATCTCTTTGACGCGCTGCTCCGTTAGGAACGGATGGGTGGTGGGTTGATTGGCCATAGGGTCACACAGTATGCTTCCGGATGGTCCAAAGGTCGGAAAATCTTTCTGGATCGGCGGATGAGAGCCGAAGAATCGAACAAGGTTGAGGCCTCGCTTTCCAACCGGGGCGGAATTGATATCCCGATGCTCGGAGCCGGTCCGGGATACGGGAACAGGTGACCGGCTTGACCATCGTCCGGACCAAAACCGCAGCTTTCAGACGCAGCAGGACGCAGTATGAACGCAGCTATCACAGATCTTTGAAAATCAGTGTATTCTCAGTCCACACGCTGCATAACTGAATGCATCTTCGGATTTTTTCAAAAGATCTTAAAACACTGATAATCAATCAAAACCCTCATCCCTCAACTTCTTGCCTCGCAATGTCCTGCTCCAATTCCTGCCACAGCCGAATGACCTGCCTTGCTTCGGCCACGTCGTGGGCCCGCAGGATGGATGCGCCCTGCTGCAAGGCGACCATGTGCAGGGCCGTAGTGCCATTGAGGGCTTCGGCGGGCGACACGCCCAGCACCTTGCAGATCATGCTTTTGCGGCTGATGCCCGCCAGCACCGGACAACCGGTGATCCGGAAGGCGTGCAGGTTTTTGAGCAACCGGTAGTTGTGTGCGACCGTTTTTCCGAAGCCGAAGCCCGGATCGACGATGACGTCTCGCACGCCGGCTGCCCGCAAGGCGCCGAGTTTTTCGATGAGAAAATCGAGCACCTCGCGCACCACGTCGTCGTATTCGGGATTTTGCTGCATGTCCTGCGGCGTGCCGCGCATGTGCATGAGCACATAGGGCACCTGCAAGTCCGCCACCGTGGCAAACAACGCCTCGTCGAAGCGGCCGGCGGAAATGTCATTCACGATATGCGCCCCTGCCTCCACGGCCTCGCGTGCCACCCGCGCGCGAATGGTATCCACCGACAAGATGGCGTCGGGGAATTGCGCGGCCACGGCTTCCACCACCGGTACTACCCGCTCCAGCTCTTCCTCCTCGGAAATGATCCGTGCGCCCGGCCGCGATGACATGCCGCCCAGATCAATGATGGCTGCACCCTCGCGCAGCATCTGTTCCGCCCGGCGCAAGGCCGCGTCGCGCCCCGTGTAGCGGCCGCCATCGAAGAAACTGTCGGGAGTGACGTTGAGGATCCCCATGACGACGGGTTCGCTCAGATCGAGCAGGCGTCCCTTGCAGTTGATGGTGGTGGCAACAGGCAACATGGCGTAATGGTCTTTGTTCGAAAAACGATCCGCGTCGGGCAAACGCAAAGCTGGCGCAAAGGTAATGCGGTACCTGGCGATGCCACGTACCGAATCACGCGTCCCTGACCCCTGCCTGCAACCTTGCTGGCTATCTTTGCCTCGTTCAATGGAAGAAGTCCATGAATGACAACCCTGTAATTGTGCTCATGAAATCCTTGCAAGCGACATTGATGTTCCTCGTACTGCTCGTCCTGATCCTGTACAGTGGCTGCTACAGCTTCAAAGGCACCAGCATTTCGCCGGACGTAAAAACGTTCTACGTAGCGCCATTCGACAACAACGCACCCGACGCTCCCCCTACCCTGTCCATCGAGTTTTCCGAAGCCCTGCGCGAGAAAATTCTCAACGAGTCGCGCCTGGTGCTCGACGACGAAAATCCCGATGTGGAATTCGTGGGAGCGATCACCACCTGGCGCGTCAGCTCCGAAGCCCCCAAACCCGGCGAACTGGTCGCCTTCAACCGCCTCACCATCGGCGTGCGCGTCGAGTACATCAACCACCGCAACGAAGAAGAAAACTGGAAAAGCAACTTCTCCTACTTCGCCGACTTCGACGCCAACCAGAACCTGCTCGACGTGCAGGATCAGCTCATCGAGGCCATCAATGAAGAGCTGGTCAACCAGATCTTCAACAAGGCTTTTACCAACTGGTGAGCCCCCGCCGATGTAGCCTGACTGAACAATCGGCCGGCAAATCACCTATTACCCGCGACGAAGTGGCGTTTGTGCCTTTTTTGCCAACAAACCAGATCCTATGCAACAAATTGATTTACAACACATTCTCAAGTCGGGTCTCATCCATCTGTACGTGCTCGGACTGGCGAGCCCGCAGGAACGCGCGCGGGTGGAAGAATGGAAAAGGCGCTATCCGGAACTGCACCGGATCATCGAAGAGGTGCGCACAGGTCTTTCACAAAAACTGGCCAGCGCGCTGGATGCCCGGCTGGCCCTTGCAAGCGAACCGCCTTCCGACCGATAACCACCCCGGCATGCCATCAACCGGCGGCCCCGGCGCGCTGGCGGGCGCGTGCCGCCTCGATGCGCTCGCGCGCCGTGACGAATCCGAGCAGCCGCTTGCTCAGCGCAATCCAGAAGGGACTTACAAAAAGCGACAGCGAAATGACGGCCAGCGTCATCTGGTAGCCGTAATCACTCAGGGCGCCTATCTGATATCCGGTAGCTGCAAGCAAAAAGGACAACTCCCCGATTTGCGCCAGCAGCGCACCGCCATACATGGCCTCGGCCCAGCCACAGCCCGACCAGCGCAGGATGACGGCATTGACGAAATGGTTCGTCACCAGGACGAGCACCAGCAGGAGCAACACCTGGGTGGCATTTTCCGAAAGGAAATCCAGATCGAGCTGCATGCCCACGTACACGAAAAACAGAGCCACGAACAGCACCCGGAACGACTCGAGGCTGTCGTGCAACCAGCGCGTGTGCTCGTCGGCATGAATCATCAGGCCCGCCAAGAACGCCCCGAGGGCCGCCGACAGACTGAAAGCCGAGGTGACAAAGGCAAATCCGAAACAGATAATGAGCGCGGCAAAGACCTGCAGCTCGTGGTCCTGCTCAAGATGTTCGGTCCAGGGCAGACGCACGTGCTGCTTGCGCAACAGCCAGATGAAGAACAGGATCACCAACACCGCACCAATGGCCTGGCGCCACAGATCCTCGGGTTCCGGGCGGGTGCCCCCGAGGTAGCTGGCCGCCACCAACATGGGCACCACGAGCACGTCTTGCATCAGCAGGATGGACAACACCTTGCGCCCCAACCGCCGACGAATCTCGCCGCTCTCCTGCAACAGCCGGATCACCACGGCCGAGCTGCTCAGGCTGATGATGAAGCCCAGCATGAGGATCCGGCTCCAGCTCCACTCCAGCGGCCACCCCACGAGCGTCACCAGCCCCACCGACAACAACACCTGACCGATGGTACCGCCAATGGCCACCTTCCACTGCTGGACCAAATCGGGCAGGTTGGTTTCCATGCCGATGAAAAACAACAACAGCACGATACCCACGTCGCCCAACAGGGCGATCTGATCGGCATTGGTGAACAGGCCCAGCCCCTGATCGCTCAGCAGCACGCCTGCAATGATGTAGGCCAGCAAAAATGGCTGCTTCAGCTTTCGCAAAATGAAGCCCAGACCCAGCACAGCCAGACTGAACAACGCCAGGCTCGGAATGATGGGGTTGAAGTGGATGTCGGCAAGAAAAAGAGGGTGCATGTAAGAGGCATTTTATGCAAAGAAACACTTGAGTCGTAATTTCCCAACAAACATGATTCCATGTGCGACACGTTTGCCATTCTGCCCGACCTGACTGCCAGCAAAGCGGTCCTGCTCGCAAAAAATTCAGACCGCGAGCCCAACGAGGCCCAGCAGATCGTTGCGATACCTGCCCGTTCGTGGCCCGCCGGCGCCGAGGTGCGCTGCACCTTCATCACGGTACCGCAAGTCAGGCACACCTTCGCCACCGTGCTCAGCAAGCCCTTTCAGATGTGGGGTGCCGAGATGGGCGTCAACGAGCACGGGCTGGCCATCGGCAACGAGGCGGTGTTTGCGAAGGTGCCTTTCGGCAAACGCAATGACGGCCTCACGGGCATGGATTTGCTGCGTCTGGCGCTGGAGCGCTGTCGCACGGCCGAATCGGCGGTCAACACCATCGTCGCCCTGCTCGAGCGCTACGGCCAGGACGCCTGCGGCGGCTACACCAATCGCGACTTCTTCTACCACAACAGCTTCCTCATTGCCGACCCGCGCGAAGTGTGGCTGCTCGAAACCGTGGACCGCCTCTGGGCGGCACGACGCATCACGCAGGGCGCCGTCAGCATCAGCAATGGCCTGACGCTGGATACGGACTATCACCGGCTGTCGCCGGCTGCTCCGGCTTTCGCCAAAAAGCGCGGCTGGTGGGATGGCTCGGGCCTATTGCCCTTTGCGCGCACCTTCAGCGACCGGTTTTACACGCGCATGAGCAACTGTCGCGTCCGTCGGCAACACACCCTGACGGCTGCCCGACGAGCAGGCATGACCGCGCGCGACGCCATGCACATTTTGCGGAAGCACAACCTGCCCGACTCGCGGTTCACCCCCGCAAAAGCCACTACCGCTTCGATCTGCATGCACGCCACAGGCCCCTGGAACCCCAGCAGCACCACCGGATCAATGGTGGTCGAACTGCCCGCGGACCACTCGCCGCGGATCTGGCTTACGGGAACGGCCTACCCCTGCATCAGTGCGTTCAAGCCCTTTCGTATGGGAAGTACCGCGTTGCATCCGGACCAACCCTGGAACCGCCCCGGCGCCCGGCCCGACGACTCGCTCTGGTGGCAATCGGAACGCATGGCGCGCCTCTTGGCCGTCTGCTGGTCCGACTACCAGCCAGAGCTGCGCAATGAGCTGGAGGAGCTGGAGCGCGAAGGGCTCGCCTTCGATTGGGATGCACCTGCGCATGTTCAGGACAGCCAGAGCCAGCACCTCGTCGCTCGCCATCTGGCACTCGTCAAATGCTGGCAGGAACGCCTCGCGCCCCAAGCAAGCTCCGCACGCTGGCGCCACCCGCTGCGCAGCCTGTGGCCTGCCCTGCAAAACCGGCAATTGCACCGGCTCCCGGCAATGAGCGGAGAAAGAGCGAGGGAGTGAGTGAGCGAGGGAGTGAGTGAGTGAGGGAGTGAGTGAGTGAGTGAGTGAGTGAGTGAGGGAGGGAGTGAAGAGGCGACCGCGCACAAAGTGCTGGGTGGGCTAATGATTTCACCGCTTCGACAGCTTCCCGACTGGCGGCACCAGCGACATTGCGCGTTCGGCCATGGCCGTGATGGTAAGCGATGGGTTCACGCCCGGGTTTGCCGACACGGCCGAGCC
>WFYJ01000159.1 GCA_015490175.1 Saprospiraceae bacterium
AGGAACCGAAGAATCGAGGATTTGACAAAAAACTGATAGTCAACAAGAAAAACTTTAAACTCTAAACTCTAAACCCTAAACTCTACACGCAACACCTTTTTGCAGCCGGTCCTTTTTCGGGATGCGAGATCATCTATTCAAGGACACCACCACACAAAAATATTCAAAGTGCCGTTTGCTCCGGCTATTGCGAGCGGCTCTCTCGGTGGTGCATAAGGCCCACTGCACGGACTCAGGCCTGGCCCTTGCGCTTCATATCGAGCGCATAGCGATAAAGGTCTGGCACCTTGAAACGGCGAACTTCGCCTTCTTCTTCCTCGTACACGCCCAGCAGGCCTACTTCACGCGCCAGTGAGATCCAGTCGGGATTCACCCGCTTCAGATCCTGAGCGGAGAGCGGCGTCCGCCTGATCTGTTTCAGCCGTTTGAACAGCTCCTCCAGCTCGTTGAACTCTTCCTCAAGGGCCTGGAATGCCTGCTCCGACACCTTTTCCAGCGACATAATAAGCGCACGAGGCCGAATGAACGCCTTGTCATAGGGGCGGCGTGGGTGTTCGTTGCGCTCCCACTCAAGCGCTTCGTGCAGCAATTGCACCAGGTACCGAGGCGAATGGTCGCCATTGGCATCGGCAAGCCGGTTCCACACCCAATTGCGCGTAAAGGCTGTAGCGGCTCCTTTCATCCGTTCGCCTACAAGCACATTCCACACGCTGTACACTTCCTGTTCGCTCCAGTTTTCTATTTCCCGGTCCTTTACCCTGCGGACAACCTCATGTGCCTTGAAGGTTTCACTCCGCAAAGTCTGTTTGAGCGGCACCTTGAGGAATTCCACCTGGTTGGCCCACTGAAGCGAGATGTCGCGCCCGTACAGATGACTTCTGTTCTGGAACTTGAGCTGCCGCCAGATGTCTTCGCGCAACAGAATTTTGAACGAAAAACCATCAAGTCGTTGCCCTGTGTGCATCCAGAAATCGAAAAGCCCTTCCAGGCTGCGGCGGCGGCGCTTCCTTTCCCCTTCTGTGCTGCCAAACCCCGTGTCCAGGCCGTCAAACAGCAAGAAAAGCGGATGTCTTGCGTTGCCCGGTGCCTGTTTGACAGTGGTCTTGCCCGGGCCGGCCAACAGCTCATCGAGGAATACTGGCGATCTTTCTCCCGATCCAAGGGTGCGTAACAAATTCAGTACCGCGGTTTGCAATGGGGCGGTTCCGGACAAGAGCCCGTCGAGCACCGCTCGCTCATGGGACCGGAACAGGCCGGGCTTCTGACCGTATATGGCCACCAACACATAGGCGGCCCAGAAGTGACGCCACCCCAACCTGTCGGACTGATCTATGATTCGCTCTGCTTCCGCAAAATGGTCCGGCGAAAAAATCCAGGGCCTGTGCTTGTCCAGGCCGGGAGGTGCGTGGACGACCAATGAGGAGATTTCATCATGCTCGGAAAGGTATCTGAACAGGGCGGTTTTCCCGGTACCCTTCCGTCCGCGCACCAGTACGATTTCCGGTGAAAGTGCCTGGATGATTTTTTCTGTTTTCACAAAATCCTCGAGTAAATACTGCTGAAGCTCGGCTTGCCCGGAAGCAAACACCAGCTCTTGCAGCACCCTGGGCTTCAGTTCACTGACTGTGCCGGCCCAACGTTCTTCTTCTTCTCTTGCAATCAATCCCCGAATCCAGTCAGCTACAGGCTCGAAAAGCTTCCATCCCTTGTCATGCCTGCCAATGGCGTCGCTGGTGGCAATTTCCTCGCGATAAGGTACGAAGTGGGTGATTTCTGAAGGTTCTGTTTGCGGAAGCGCCCGCTCGCGCTTCCGCAAATCATTGAAATCGGACAACCAGGATGCTATCCACTCCAGGGGCCGCTGCTTGTAGCGTTTTTCCACTTCGGGAATGCTGGTGGCGGGTAAGGGCGATACGAGGAAGCGAATATCCGGCCCCACCTGCTCCGATTCGTTGCCTTCAAAAGTGCGCACCAGCGACGAAGCGAGCAGGCTGCGCACCAGCAATTCCGTGCCTTTTTTCGCTTGCGGGTGTGGAAAAAACACCACCACAGCCACATCGGAAAGGTCAAAAAGCAGCGGCCCGCTCAGGTCGGTAATACCGGTACGCGCATCAAACAACACCACATCCGGACGAAAAGGCAAGTCGTTGCACAGGCCTTCGCTCAACATCCGAAGCGGATTGCGATCTTCACTGTACCAGGCCACCGGCTGGATGTATCTCAGCTTCCTCGCATAGCCGGCTCCCACGAGCCCGGCAGGCAGTACGAACAGGTTGTCCTCTACCGGCAACAGGTGCTCGGAGAAGTCTGGCGATTGTCCTTCGTCGAGGGCCAGCAACAACTCCACGACGCCCTTTTCTTCGCTCACTTCGCTTTCCAGCCCGAAAAGTGCGGGCAAGGCAGGCGCCTCCAGATCCATGTCCACACATACCACCTTCAAGCCGGATCGGGCCAGCAGTCGAGCGGTGCACACCAATGCCGTAGAACGCCCCACACCACCCCGCAAGGAATAAAAAGTAGCCATAACGGGCTTCTGGATATCTGCGTCCATATCCGAGACGCGCAAAAGGCACATATTGCCCTGTGCATCTTCCGTACCATTGCCGCGCGCCATGCTTTCAGGCCAAAGGGGCAGTTCTTCCACCGCCATCTTGCCGGGCAAAGGGCCTGCCCACGCTTTCTCTTCGGGCGTAATGAGGTCCAGCCAGGCCAAGGGCACATCTTGCATGTCCTTCAGTGCAATGCCCTTGCGTTCTTCACGGGTCTTGTCGGCAAACGCTTCGCAAATCACAGCAATGTGCCAGCGGTTGGAATACGGATCGCGCTGAGCCAGCACCTCCGCATCCGCAGGCAAGCCCGCTCTTTCGAGGTTTTCCCGGATACGTGCGATGATATCTTCCCTGCGAATGGTCATTTGCGCTTCCTTTTTTCTTCTCTTTTGATCCACGTGCTGATTCTTCCTACCACCATCCGGGCCTCTATGATTCTTTCTCCCACATCGCCCCAATCCGGCGGCAAGGCATGTTCGTAGCGCAAATCCACGGTCCAGTATTGAAAGAAAAAACTCCCCTGGGGTACATCCCCAAAGCTCAATTGGGCCGCCTTGAGGAGTCCTGACAGATTGTGACCCTGCAAACCGGAAGGACGCGCTATACCCTTGTATTGCAGGTATGCCTTCAGCGCACATTCCACTGCATAACCCGCCATATACACCGCGCCTACCTTTCGATACTGCGCACTCAAATGCATTGCATCCTTTCCGCGCGATCTGGCTACCTCAAGCCATTCTTCATGCGTATCCGGCATTTGCAACCGATTTTTACCCATCAAAACTATGAAAAAGCGGGTAAACTCGGACGGCACAGTATTCCACATCTTTCCCCACATTTCACATCTGACAATTGTACTCGCATCGAAATGATTCGGGAAATCTGCTTGCGCACATGGTCAAACCGGCACAATCGGCAAACTGGCGCGTGGCCTGTCACTCCTTCACCGCCGCCAGCTCTTGTACCAGCTCCCTCATAGCGCATGTAGGCATCCTGCCCGGGCCGTTGGTCGGCGCGCGAGATGATGCCGTAGAGGTAGCCGATCTGGTCTATGAGGCGCGGGCGGGGATAGCGCCCTTCGGGCGTCACGAGGAGGTCGAGCTTGTGTCGCAAGGTGTCGAGGCGGGCGTTTTCTGCTTCGGTGCGGTCGGCTTTGGCTTCGAGCGCCTTGCGCTCCTTGTCGAGGCGGTCGGCCAGGCGACGCGCTTCCGAGAGCAGATCCACCACCTTGAGGCAGAGCGCTTCCTGGGCTTCCATGTCTTCCTGGCTGACGCCGGCGGCCAGCACGCGCGGGTCAGCCGCCAGTTCGAAAGTTTGCTCGAGCGTCTGACCGTCCACCACGAGGTGTGCCGTGTAGGTGCCGGGGGCCACGAGGGGGCCGCCCCGCCAGCGGCGGTTGGGCTGCGGGTGCCAGGGGCCCGTGTGGCGCATGTCCCAGCGGAAGCGGTGCAGCCCCTTGCTGCCGTCGAGGCCGCGGGCGGTAGTGACCGGCTCGCTTATGCCGGTCTGCATGTCGCGGGCGCCCGGGGTCTGTGTGCGCGCGCTTTCCCCTTCGAGCACGCGCACGACCTCGCCGCGGGCATTCAGGATTTCGAGGCGCAGGGGACGGGCAGCCTTTTCCGGAAGATAGTAGTCGATGATGACGGAAGGCGGCGGGAAGTCGGGCGCACGCACGGCTTCGGTGCCGCGGCTGCGGCGGTAGCGCCAGCGCCAGCTCTTTTGCGGTTGGAAGAGGAAAGGCTTGCCCGGGTCGAACGTTTGCCGCAAGGCGCTGATGTCGTCCAGGATCCAGAAGCCGCGCCCCATGGTCGAGAGCACCAGGTCGCCGCGGTGGATCTTGATGTCGGTGACGGGCGTGACGGGCAGGTTTTGCTGGAAAGGCTGCCACGAGGCGCCGTCGTCGAACGAGACGAACATGCCGTATTCGGTACCTGCGAAGAGCAGGCCCGGCCGCTCGGGATCTTCGCGCACCACCCGCACGGGATGGTCGGGCGGGATGCCGTTGGTGCCGTCGGTGAGCAAGGTCCAGTGCTTGCCGTAGTCGTCGGTGCGGAAGACCCAGGGCCGCCAGTCGCCGAGCTGGTAGCGCAGCACGGCGATGTAGGCCTTGGCGGGGTCGTGCGGCGACGGCTCCACGCAATCGACGCGGCCGCCCGGCGGCAGCTTCTTCGGGCTGACGTTCTTCCACGTCTTGCCTCCGTCGCGCGTCAGGTGGACGGGGCCGTCGTTGGCGCCCACCCAGATGAGGCCCTGTTGCAGCTTGCTCTCGCGTATCGAATAGATGGTGCTGTAGAACTCCTCGCCCGTGATGTCGCGCGTGATGGGGCTGCCCGAAATGACCTGCTTGTCGGGCTCGAAGGCCGTCAGGTCGGGGCTGATGGTCTCCCACGTCTTGCCGCCGTCGGTGGTGCGGTGCACGTACTGTGAGGCGTGATAGACCACGTCGGGGTCGTGGGGCGAGATGTGGATGGGCGACACGCGCTGGAAGCGGTACTTGAGGTCGCGCGGGTTGTGGCCGTACATGTAGCGGGCACCCACGTCGTAGTGCTGTTCCTGCCCCGTGCGCTTGTGGTACACGCCAAAGCGCCCCTTGCAGTTGACGTACACGATGTCGGGATCGTCGGGGCGCGGCACGGCCGGGCCGGTCTCGCAGCCGCCCACGTCCATGACGAGCGCGCCGGCGCCGAGCTGATGGCTGCGGGGCGGCAGGCTGGGCACGGCGATGGCCGTGTAGTTGTCCTGCTGGCCCGCATAGAGCCAGTAGGGGTACTGCTCGTCCACTTCGACCTGGTAGAGCTCGGCGGTGGGCTGGTTGAACTGGCTCGACCACGTCTTGCCGCCGTCGAGCGTGACGTTGGCGCCGCCGTCGTTGGCTTCGATCATGATGCGCGGATCGTCGGGGTTGATCCACAGGTCGTGGTCGTCGCCGTGGGGCGTGCGGATGGTGCGCCACGTCTTGCCGCCGTCGCGCGACTCGTACAGGCGCAAGGCCATGACGAAGACGTGATCGGGGTCGGTGGGATCGACCTCGACGTTGCAAAAGTAGAAGGGGCGGTGCAGCAGCGGCTTGTAGTCGCTGACCATGCGCCAGGTAAGGCCCTGGTCGTCGGATCGGTAGAGGCCGCCCTCGTTGCCGGGCGCTTCGACGAGGGCATAGACCACGCGCGAGTCGGCACGGCAGACGGCCAGGTCGATTTTGCCCATGATGCCTTTCGGCAAACCCTGCCCGAGGCGCGTCCAGCTATCGCCGCCGTCCACCGACTTGTAGATGCCGCACTCCTTGCCGCCGCTGATGATGGTCCAGGGTTTGCGCTCGGCGCGCCAGGCCGCGGCGAAAATGATGTCGGGATTGGACGGCAGCAGCTCGAGGTCGGCAAAGCCGGTGGTGTCGCTCAGGTAAAGCACCTTCTCCCAGGTGCGGCCGCCGTCGCGCGTGCGAAAGACGCCGCGCTCGGGATTGGGCGCGAAGGCCTGTCCGATGGCGGCCACGAACACCACGTTGTGGTTTTGCGGATGGATCTCGAGCGCGCCGATGTGGCCGGTGCGCTCAAGCCCGAGGTGTTGCCACGTCTTGCCGCCGTCCACCGACTTGTACACGCCCTTGCCACTGATGACATTGCTGCGCAAGCCGTCGGAGCCGGTGCCCACGTACACGAGATTCGGATCGGACGGGGCCACGCGCACCGCTCCGATCGAGGGCGAAGCAAACCAGCCGTCGGAGACGTTGGTCCACGAAGCGCCGTAGTCTTCCGACTTCCACAGGCCGCCGCCCGTAGCGCCGAAATAGAACACGTTGGGACGTCCTTCCACGCCCGTGACGGCCGTGGAACGCCCGCCGCGGTAAGGCCCCACAAACCGGTATTCCAGCGCCGCCCAGTCCATTTGCTGCGCGGCCCCATTTGCCGAAAGGCAAACCAGAAGCATCCAGAACAGTCGGGTGATATGTCTCATGGTATACTCAAATCAAAGTGGTTCGGAAAATCCTGTGGCAATGGTTGAGGGTTGAGGGTTTAGAGTTTAAAGTTTTTCTTGTTGATTATCAGCTTTTTGTCAAATCCTCGCTTCCTCGCTTCCTCGCTTCCTCGATTGCTCAGCCATTGAAACCGCAGCTTTCAGTCGCAGACGGCCGCAGTTTGAACGCAGTTTTTGGCCTGGTTGAGGGTTGAGGGTGTAGGGTTGAGGGTTTACAACTATGTGAAAATCAGCGTCTTCTCAGTGGCGCTCTGTGTAACTGAAAATTTTTCGACTTTTTTCAGCAAGCCTCTTTGCTCAAATCCTCGATTCCTCGCTTCCTCGATTGCTCACTCATTGAAACCGCAGCTTTCAGTCGCAGATGGACGCAGTTTGAACGCAGTTTTTGGCCTGGTTGAGGGTTGAGGGTGTAGGGTTGAGGGTTTACAACTCTGTGAAAATCAGTGCCTTCTCAGTGGCTCTCTGTGTAACTGAAAATTTTTCGACTTTTTCATCAGGCTCATTCCTTCCGGAAAACGGTCCATCGTCCCGGACGCCCGGCAAGCCCGAACATCATTTGATCAGCGATGCCACTCTTTTCGGCTTCCGCCAAATGCTCAATCCTCGTCGGCCAGATCGAGCAGGTCGTTGCTCGACAGCACGAGGCGCTCCAGCTCTTCGGTCGGCACCTCCCTGCTGTCGAGGCGGAACAGGTCCTTGCGGATAAAGATCGCAAGTCGGCTCATTTCGTCGAGCAGTTCGTCAATGTCGGCATCGGCGATGGTGTCCTTTTCGGCCAGCACGGCAAAGCGATATACGAAGCGGTTGAAGGCGCGCAACACGTCGGGGCTGGCGATGAAAGCGATCTTCTGGTTGAGCATGCGCAACTCGATGACGTCTTCCGGGGTGATGCGCCGCTTCGACACCACGTCCTGCAACTGCTCGATCAGCTCCAGATAGATTTTCATCTTGAGGTTGAGGAACTGGATGTTCTCTTCTTTGGCCAGTTCGGCTTCGGTCTGGCGATGCAGCAACAGGCTGGTCGTCAGCACCGTGAGTACAAAGCCGATCAGCGCGGCATACAGCTCATAGGTAATGGGGTGATCTGCCGACTGCCGCAACACGAAGCGAAACAGGAGGTATCCGAAAACGACGACGATGGCCAGCAGCAGCAGCCAGACGTTTTTGCGCAAAGCAGTAGCCAGGGGATGAGACATGGAAATTTTCGATTACAGGCAAGCAAACACGACAATATCTTGATTGTCAATACGAGATGTTTTTTATCTTGAGGCGCCCCACCTGATGAAACATCTGGCGACAGGGAGGACTGCGCAGCGCCCAAGATATGCATTTGGGGAGATTCCTTTGCCGCAGCCTCTGCCAGGCCTCACCCGGAAAACAGTGATTTCTTCACCTCCAACACTTCTTCCTGTCATGAAAAAAGTCCTGAGAATTGTTCTGTACGTGCTTGGGGTCGTCGCGCTCCTGGTGCTCGCCTTCGGCCTGTGGGTGCAATTCAGCCCATTGCCCGCGTATTCCGTGGCCGTTCCTGATCTGGAAGTGCCGGCCGACAGTGCGCTCATCGCCGAAGGAGCGCGCATGGCCGAACTTCATTGCGTGCACTGCCACGCGTCGCACAATGGCCGCCAGGTCAGCGGAAGGAGACTGACCGAGGCTCCGCCCGATCTGGGCACGTTCTGGGCGCCCAACATTACGAGCCATCCGGGTTCGCGCCTGGCCGGCTACACCGACGGCGAGCTGGCCGTGTTGTTGCGCACGGGCATTCAGCGCGACGGCCGCTGGTTGCCCGGCCCCATGCCGGCCATGCCGCTGCTGTCGGATCGCGACCTGCATGCGCTCATCGCCTGGTTGCGCACCAGCGAAGGCCGCATGGCACCCGTCGAGGCCGAGCATCCGCGTTCGCAGCTCACCTTCCTGGGCAAGCTGGTGGCCAAGGTGCTGGCCCGCCCCGTGGCCATGCCTTCGGACCCCATCCCCGAGCCGGATACCACCGACCCGGTAGCCTGGGGCTACTACCTCGCTGCCGCCAAATACGACTGCTACAACTGCCACTCGGCCGACTTCGCCACCAATTTGCCCGCACAGCCCGAAGCATCGGCCGGCTACTTCGGCGGGGGCAACAAGCTGATAAATCCCATGACGGGCAAGGTCATCTATTCGGCCAACCTCACCATGCATCCCGAACACGGCATCGGCGCCTGGACGCGCGCACAGTTCGCGCAGGCCGTGCGCTTCGGGCAGCATCCCGACGGGCGCAGCATGCGCCTGCCCATGAGGCCCTACACGGTCATGACGGAGGCCGAAGCCGAAGCCATCTGGGCCTACCTGCAAACCGTGCCCGTACAGGACAATGAAGTAGATCGCACGCTGGACTGACGGGCAAACACAGGGCCGGCGCTCACCTGCCGACGAGCACCCTGCGCGTCAGCAGGTGGGGCTTGCCCTCCTGTTCCCAGCGCAGCACCCATACGTACAAACCATCCTCTTCCGGCGTCCACTGAAGTGTGGCCGTGCCGGCAGCGCGGTGCTGCCACACGCGGCGGCCGAGGGCATCCCATGCTTCGAGCGTGGCCGCAGGGGCGGGCACTGCCCAGCGCAGCGCAACAGGACCGGAAGCCGGATTGGGCCACAGCTCGAAGCGGGCCGGTGCTTCAGGTGCGGCGCCTTGCCCGGTGGTGAGGGGCTGGCAATCCTGCAGCAGGCCCGTGCAATAGAGGCGCTCGGCCAGCGAGCAGTCGAGCACGAAGGGATTGGGCTTGCCGTCCTGGCGCTGGGCGATGGCCCAGGTGCGCGCGTATTCGCGGGCATCGACGGGATCGAGCGCGTGCCAGTAGCAAAGATCTTCCACCTGCTGCCAGAAGAAGTCGGGATCGGCCGCCTCGGCCTGGTCGCGATACATGGTGTAGAAGTAGAACATGGCGCGGGCGACGTTGCCTTTGTGGTCTTCGCGCGGCTCGAAGCGCTGGCCGTCCCATTCGCTGGCCTCGTCGGCATGCATGGCGGGCGGCTGCGCCAGCGACTGGTCCTGCCATAGCCAGGCGACTGCCTGTGCATCGGGAATGTCGCCGAAAGGCAAGCTGCCGCGCAGTTGGTTGACGTCGGCGCGGGTGGGGAACAGGTGGTGCATGTCGCTTTTGGCCTGACCCGTGGCGCCTTTCGACTGGGGCCAGGTGTGTTCGGTATTGATGCCGGCGCCACCCATGTAGGCGGCCTGGGTGGGATCTTCGGTGGGGTCGAGCCAGAGCGTCCAGCCGGTATAGACGCAGGTGAGGCTGTCGTTGTGGCTGTCGATCTTTGCGAAGAGCGTGTCGCGCGCCGGACCGTACTCGTACACGCTTGCCGGCTTGAAGTACTGGACGAGGGCATCGGCCAGGTCGGCGCCGTACAGGTCGGGAAAGAGCAGCGTGTCGGACTGCGCGCGGGCGGCATTTGCCGAAAGGCAGAAAAAGAAAAGAGCGAAGGCAGTAATTCTCATCATCACGAATGGTCGGTTGAAAGTTCGGGGCAAGGCGCCAGGGTGGGCGCCAGGGAAAGTGCATCGTGCTTGACGGTCCGACGCAAAAGGTCGTGATAGGTCATCGCCAGGCGGGGCGGCGCGCATACCACCTGTGTGATGCTGACGGTGCGCACCAGGTCGTGGCGGTTCATCACCAGGCCGTTCCAGGGGTCGGGCTCGCCGCCGTGGCGATGGAAGTGCAGGATGGCCTCGGGTCCGGGCTCGGGATGGGTGGCGAGCCAGTCGCGGAACCACTGCTGGCGCCGCTGCCGCCAGTGAGCATCGTAGAGCGTGACCGACGACCACAGGTAGCGGCCGGCGGGATCGAGCGTGCGCAGGTGCAGGCGTTGCTCGTCCCAGCGGGCTTCCCACAGACAGCCGCCATCGGCCATGATGAGCGTGAAGGGCTCCATGCCCTCGAAGGTGTAGTGCGCGAAGAAGTCCTCCGCTTTCGCAAAATGAAAACTGTCGAGCACCATGAGGCCGCGGCTGCGCCGGTAGGGCGGCCGGTGGCGGTGCTTCTCGAAGGCGCCGTTGAGTACGCACACCACGCGGCCGGCATCGCTCATGGCGATCCAGGTGCCGCCGGCGCCTTCGTCGCGGGGAAAACAGAGGGTTTGCGCTGCTGCCTGCAGGCGCGTGAGGTTTTGCGGCGAGCGCTCGGGCGCCTCGTCGCGATTGGAGGTGAGCACGAATCCGCCTCGGGGCTGCGGTATCCAGGTGACGGTGCACATGCGTTTTTCATTGGACGATGGACGAAAACCGGCAGGCTGTGGCCGGCGCTGCAAAAGTAACAAGCCGACGGGGGCAAGGGGTTGCCCCCCATCGGCTTGTCGGTAGCAGGTGTCGGCGCGGCGCTACTGATGGGCGCGCATGTAATCGAGTGTCAGGTTGGCCAGGGCCCGCACGCCCAGCTTGAAGCCGCTTTCGTCGATGTAAAAATCGGGCGTGTGGTGGGGGGGCGCCGTGGCGGGGTCTTGCCCTTTGGGCATGCCGCCGAGGAAGAAGAACAGGCCGGGCACCTCGCGCGCGTAGAAGCTGAAGTCTTCGGCGCCGGTGATGGCCTTGGAGAGGATGACGTTTTTGTCGCCGGCCACCTTCTTGAGGGTGGGCACCATGGCCTCGGTCAGCTCGGGATCGTTGTAGGTGACCGGATAGCCGATCTGGATGTCCACCTCGGCGGTGGCGCCATGCGCTTCGGCAATGTTTTGCACCATGCGCGGGATGGCCCGATGTACCTGGCGCTGCATGGCCGTGTCGAGCGTGCGGATGGTGCCGATCATCTCGACCTCCTCGGGGATGATGTTGCTGCGTACGCCGCCCTGGATCTTGCCCACGCTGATGACGACGGCCTCGTTGGTCAGGTCCATCTGGCGGCTGACGATGGTCTGCAGGCCGGTGATTACCTGCCCGGCCACGGTGATGGGATCGACGCCGGCCCAAGGGCGCGAGCCGTGGGTCTGCTTGCCGTGGATCTTGACCACGAAGCGATCGGAAGCGGCCAGGGCGCCCCCCGGCTTGTAGCGGATCTTGCCCACTTCGAGGCCTGAACTGATGTGCAGGCCAAAGATGACGTCCACTTTCGGGTTTTCGAGTACGCCTTCCTTGACCATGAGCTCGGCACCGCCTTCCTCACCCGGCGGCGCGCCCTCTTCGGCAGGCTGGAAGATGAAGACCACGGTGCCGGGCAGCTGGTCGCGCATCTTCGCCAGCACTTCGGCCACGCCCATCAGGATGGCGGTGTGGCTGTCGTGGCCGCAGGCGTGCATCACGCCCACCTCCTGGCCCAGATAGGTCGAACGCACCTTCGAGGCGAAGGGCACATCCACGCGCTCGGTGACGGGCAGGGCGTCCATGTCGGCACGCAGCGCCACCACGGGGCCGGGCTTGCCGCCGCGCAGCACGCCCTTCACACCCGTATGCGCTACGGGATAGGTGACCTCGATGCCCAGCGAGCGCAGGTGCTCGGCCACCATCTTGCCGGTCTCGTACTCGCGGTTGCTCAGCTCGGGATGCTGGTGAATCCAGCGGCGCCACTCGATGACCTTCGGTTCGACCTCGTCGGCCAGCTTGTCCACAAGGGGATCCTGCGCTTGCGCAAAAAGCGGTCCTGCGCACAACAGTAGCAACAGAATTTTTTTCATGACAGTCTTGCGTTTTCGTTTCACAATCGGGTGTAACTGCGGGGCATGAAGGTAGGAAGACCCTTTTCTTTTTCGAAAAAACATCCGTCCATTTGGCAGCGGCCATATCTTGGCCCCAAAACGCATCGTCCATGCAAAAAGTAGAACACATCGGCATTGCGGTAGCCGATCTGGCGGAAGCCAATGCCCTGTACGAGCGCCTGCTGGGCGTGCCCCCCTACAAGGAAGAGACGGTGGAGACGGAAGGCGTGCGCACCTCGTTTTTCCGCACCGGCCCCACCAAGATCGAGCTGCTCGAAGCCACGCGGCCCGACAGCCCGATTGCCCGTTTCCTCGAAAAGCGCGGTCCGGGTATCCACCACGTCGCCTTCGAGGTGCGCGACATCCGCGCCGAGATGGAGCGTTTGCGGGCCGAGGGTTTCCAACTGCTGAACGACGAGCCCAGGCGCGGCGCCGACAACAAGCTGGTGTGCTTCGTCCATCCGAAGAGCGCCGGCGGCGTGCTGGTCGAGCTGTGCCAGAGCATTGAACCTGAAAACGAATGAAATGACGCTCACACAGTTTGCCATTGCCGTCGGGGGCGGCTTCATCGCCGGCGGCATCAACACGCTGGCCGGCAACGGCTCGGCCATCACGCTGACCATCCTGACCGAGGTGTTGGGGCTGTCGCCCAACGTGGCCAACGGCACCAATCGCATCGGCGTGTTCACGCAGAGCGTTGCGGCCAGCCGCGCCTTCTGGAAGCACGGCATGCTCGACCTGCGCCGCGACGGCCGCTACATCGCCCTCATCACTTTGGGCGCCATCCTCGGCGTGTGGACGGCCACGCAGGTGAGCAACGCGCAGTTCCGCACCGTCTTCAGCTACCTGATGGTGGTCATGCTCGTCGTCATCCTCGTCGACCCGAAGCGGTGGCTGCGCCAGACCGAGGTGCACCGCCGCCCGCCCATGTGGCTGGCCGTGCCGCTCTTTCTGGCGCTGGGCTTTTACGGGGGCTTCATCCAGATGGGCATGGGGGTGTTCTTCCTTGCCGTCATGGTGCTGGGCGCGCGCTACAGCCTTATGGATGCCAATGCCGTCAAGGCCTTCGTCATCGCCCTGTACACCGTCATCGTCATCGCCATTTTCCAGTACCGGGGCCTCATCGACTGGAAGGTGGGCGCCGTCATGGCGCTGGGGCAAACGGCCGGCGGCTGGCTTACGGCCCACTATGCCGGCCAATGGCCCCGCGCCAACGTCTGGGCGCATCGGCTGCTCGTAGTCATGGTCTTGCTGGCTGTCGCCAAACTGTTTGGTATCTTGAGCTGGTGAAATCGGTGAAACCGGAACAATGCACGCTCATTCACTCATTCACTCCCTCACTCCCTCACCAAAATGTCTCACAAAGTCTTCGGCATACGACACCACGGCCCAGGTTCGGCGCGGGCGTTGCGTCAGGCCCTCGAAGCGTGGCAGCCCGACCTCGTCGTCATCGAGGCGCCGGCCGATGCCGAGGCGCTGGTTGAGTGGGTAGGGCATGAGGAGCTGCGGCCGCCCGTGGCCATGCTGGTGTACAATCCGAAGGATTTTGCGCAAGCGAGTTTTTACCCTCTGGCCCGCTTTTCACCCGAGTGGCAGGCGCTGCTGTATGCCCGCAAGCACGAGGTACCCGTGCGCTTCATGGACCTGCCGGCCGGCCATGTGTTCGCCTTGCGGCAAAATGCAGCCGAGGAGGAGTTGCCTTTCGGCAAATCCGACCCTGAGGCCGAAGCCATCCGCCGCGATCCACTGGGCTACGCGGCTCGCCTGGCCGGCTATTCCGACGGCGAGCGCTGGTGGGAAGCCACCTTCGAAAGCCGCGAATACACGCCCGACACCTTTGCCCACATCACCGAGCTGATGCGCGGCCTGCGCGCCCAGACCGACGGACACGAGTCGCACTTCAACCTGTTGCGCGAGGCTTGGATGCGGCGCACCCTGCGCAAGGCAGAAAAAGAAGGTTTCGCGCGCATCGCCGTGGTGTGTGGTGCCTGGCATGCCCCCGCCCTCGACGACCTGAAAGCTTTCCCCGTGGGCAAGGACAACGCCCTGCTCAAGGGACTCAAAAAAGTGAAGACCGCCGCCACCTGGACGCCCTGGACGTGGCAGCGCCTGGCCACCCGGAGCGGCTATGGTGCCGGCATCGTGTCGCCGGCATGGTACGACCTGCTCTTTCAGCGGCGGGCCCATGCGCCCGTGCGCTGGATGGTGCGCGTGGCGCGTCTGATGCGCGAAAAGGGCTGGGATGCTTCGGCTGCCCATGCCCTCGAGGCGGTGCGCCTGGCCGAGACGCTGGCCGCCATGCGCGGGCTGGCCCTGCCCGGCATCGAAGAGCTGAAAGAAGCGGCCCTCTCGGTCATGGGCGAGGGGCGCCCCGTACGGCTGCAGCTCATCGAAGAGCAACTCGTCATCGGCAACAAAACCGGACGCATTCCTGCCGACCTGCCACAGCCGCCCCTCATGGCCGACCTGCTCAAAAACATCAAGACGGCCCGCCTGACGTGCTACTGGGGCGAGTCGGAAGGGCATACCCTCACGCTCGACCTGCGCAAGCCCGCCAATCTCGCCGCCAGCAAGCTGCTGCATCGCCTCACCATCCTCGGCATCGCGTGGGGTGCGCCCCGCGCCGAAAGGGAGATGCGCAAGGGCAGCTTCAGCGAGACCTGGCGCATGCAGTGGCGGCCCGAGCTGACGCTGCAGGTCATCGAGGCGTCCGTCTGGGGGGCTACAGTGGCGGAAGCGGCAAGGGCGGCCTTGTTGCAGCGCGCCGGCACGGCCGCCACGCTGCCCGAGCTGACGCCCCTGGTGCAGCAGGCGCTGCTGGCCGACCTGAGCGAGGTGTGGGAAGGGCTGGTGCAGCGCTTGCGCGAAATGGCGGCACTGACCGAGGACGTGTTCCATTTTCTCGAGAGTCTGCCCGCGCTGGTGTCCATCGTGCGCTATGGCAACACCCGCCAGACCGACCGCGAGGCCGTGCTGGCCGTACTCGACGAGCTGGTGCCCCGCCTGTGCATCGGCCTGCCGCACGCCTGCGTCCACCTCGACGAGGACGAGGAGCGCAAGGTGTTCGGCTGGCTGCTCGAAGCGCACCGCGCCGTCTTCCTGTTGCCCGATGACCACCACCACGAAGCTTGGCTCGATGCGCTGGCCGCACTCACCACCCTCGAGGGAGTGGCGCCCTATCTGCGCGGTGCGGCCCAACGCCTGCTGTTCGACCGGCGCCGCGTGTCGCTGGCCGACACGGCCCGACGCATGGCCTGGGCGCTGTCGCCGGCATGGGAGCCGGCCGTGGCGGGACGCTGGCTCGAAGGTTTTCTGCACGGGCCCGGCCTCGTGCTCATCCACTTCCCCGCCCTATGGCGCCTGCTCGACGACTGGGTGGCCGCCCTCGACGAGGAAGCCTTGCGCGACCTGCTGCCCGTGCTGCGGCGCACCTTTGCGCACTTCACGCCTGCCGAGCGCCGGCAGATGATGGAGCGCGTGCGTCGGCCTGGCGATGCCGTATCCACATCGAACAGCGACGTGCTGGATGCCGCGCGCGCCGAGGCGCTCGACGACCTGCTCTCATGGCTGCTCGGCTGACCCCGCCTTTTTTCGATCTTTGCAGCTCGTTGGACCCAACGCTATCCGGTTTCTTGAGACGGGGCGATGGAGTGACGGAGTGAGAGAGCGAGGGAGTGACGGAGCGACCGAGAGCGAGGGAGCACGCGGTAGTTCACCGATTTGACCGATTATACTCAAATCAAAGTGGTTCGGGAGATCCTGTGGCAATGGTTGAGGGCGTATTGTTGAGGGTTTAGAGTTTGGAGTTTTTCTTGTTGAATATCAGTTTTTTGTCAAACTCTCGGTTCTTCGGTTCCTCGGTTCTTCGATTCCTCGTCCATTGACCAACGTCAAAAATTCCCGAACCGGACGTTGTGCATACGATCCTTATGAAGTACACCTGTTTTGCATCCGACTTTCACCTGGGCGCCGACGGCTTGCACGACAGCCGCGAGCGCGAACGCCGCATCCTGCGCTGGCTCGACCACATCGCACCGCAGGCCGAGGCGCTGTATCTGCTGGGCGACGTGTTCGACTACTGGTTCGAATATGCCGAGGTGATTCCCAAACGCTTCGTGCGGCTGCTGGGCAAGCTCGGCGAGCTGCGCGACGGGGGAGTCCCCGTCTATTTCTTCACCGGCAATCACGACATGTGGGTGTTCCGCTATTTCGAGGAGGAGTTGGGCATCCCCACGTATCGGCAACCCATCAGCCGGCAGATTGGCGGCAAGCGCTTTCTGCTGGGCCATGGCGACGGGCTGGGGCCGGGCGATTACGGCTACAAGTTCATCAAGCGCGTCTTTGCCAACCCCGCCTGTCAGTGGCTCTTCGCGCGGCTGCATCCCAATGCCGGCCTGCGGCTCATGCGCTTCTTCTCGGGTTCGAGCCGCCGGGCCAACCCCTCCGAGCTCGAATTCCTCGGCCCCGAGCGCGAGTGGCTCATCCGGTACTGCCATCGCAAGCTCCAGACCGATCACTACGACTTCTTCGTGTTTGGCCACCGCCACCTGCCCATCGACTACCTGCTCGACAACGGCACCAGCCGCTACATCAACACGGGCGACTGGCTGCACCACTACTCCTGGGCCGTCTTCGACGGCCACGACATGGAGGTGCGCTTCTGGGAACGCGAAGGAGGACGGGTGTACGGCCAGCCTAACCTTTCGAGGCAATCATCCGCCTGATGGCTTCCCGCTCTTCGGGCGTGTTGGCGTTGCGCAGGGCATCGGGGTCGGGCGCCTCGATCACGGCCACCTCGCTGTTGATGAGCATCTTGCGCGGGCACGAGTAGCCCATGGCCAGGAACTGCAGCAGTCGGCCGTAGGCGGGCGGCTCGTAGATGGCGATCAGTGGCTCGGGGAAGTCGCTCGTCGGGCTGCGGAAGGCCGTAGCCACCTTGCCGGGCCGGCGCTGCGCAATCAGGAAGTCGAGCGTGGCGCCGTCGAGCAGGGGCAGGTCGCAGGCCGCCACCAGCCAGGCGGCGTTCGGATTTTGCCGAAAGGCGGAAAGAATGGCACCAAAGGGGCCCAGCTCCAGAAAACTGTCGGTCAGCAGCGGCGCCCCTTCCGGGAATTCCCCTTCCTGGCCCGGCCGCACCGAGTAGTACACTTCGGCGCAGCGCGTGCGCAGCAGCTCGTACACGTATTCCCGCTGCGGCATGCCGTGATAGTCGAGCAGGCCTTTGTCCTGTCCCATGCGCGTGCTCTTGCCACCCGACAGCACCAGCCCCATCAGCGGCGGCGTGGTGCGCCGAAGCTCCTCGCGGAAGAAGGCCACCAGTGCCGCCGTGTCGTCGATCGCGAGAGAAGGTATGCCTTTCGGCAAATGCGGCCCCAGAAAGTCGGGTACCGCCCTGGCCTCGGGCGTGGTGATCAACAGGCGCACGTGGGTGAGGCGATCCAGCTTGCGCGACAGCGACTCGAACTTGCGCGGATCGAGCACCACCACCTGCTGCTGCGCCACGAAGTGGTTGCCATTGACCAGTACCAGCCGGGCCTCGTCGAGCAGGGGGCGCAGGCGGTAGCCGTCGGCGCTGCCCTGCCAGGCCAGCTCGTGATGCGTGATGCGGTCGGTGTAGGCAAGTGCGGCAAAGGGCACCTCGCCGGATGCGTCGCCATGGGCGTGGTCGGCATCGAGCCAGGCGATACGGCCCTCATCGGCCAGTCCCGAGGCGATGGTGTGCGCCAGGGCCTGCAAGCGACTGCAGGGCGCACCGATCAGCGCAAACTCATTGCGGCCCCATTGTCCCGCATCGGGGCGAGCCAGTTGGGCGTGTTTGGTATGTGGTTGCGGCATGGCTGAAATGGTCTGTAGGTACAAATGGCGAAAACGACGCGCTCCTCACTCCTCACTCTTCACTCTTCCCTCCTTCGGAAATCACGTTTGCCTCCCGTCTTTTCCATGAGCTTGACCTCGCGGATGACGATGTCGTGCGAGAAGGCCTTGCACATGTCGTAGATGGTCAGTGCAGCGATGGTGGCGCCCGTGAGGGCTTCCATCTCCACTCCCGTTTTTGCCGTAAGGCTGGCGGTGCATTCCACGATCACCTCGCCTTCCTTGCCCGTGCCGATGTGCACCTTGCAGTCGTCGAGGCCCAGCGGGTGGCACAGCGGGATGAGCTCGCCGGTTTTCTTGGCACCCATGATGCCGGCGAGGATGGCCGTCTGGAAGACGGGCCCCTTTTTGGTGCGGAGCTCGTCGCCTTCGAGCTGTTGCCACACTTCGGGCGGCAGATGGACGATGGCGCGGGCGCGGGCCGTGCGGCGCGTCGCCTGCTTGCCGCCCACGTCTACCATGGCAGGGTTGCCTTGCTGGTCGAGATGCGTGAATTCGGACATGTCGTTCGGTTTTGTCGGGCGCAGCCGACGATTCATATTCACTTCCAAGGTGGCTTGCGAAATCGGCTTGCCAAGATGGTCAAATCGGTCGAATCGGTCAAATCGGTCAAATCGGTGGAATCGGTAGAATCGGTTCTCCTCACTCCTCACTCCCTCACTCCCTCCCTCACTCACTCCCTCACTCCCTCACTCACTCCCTCCCTCCCCCCTCACTCGGCCTCTTCGCTGCCCGGCACGAAGGGCACGAACCGGAAACGGCCGAAGGTCTCCTTCTTGAAGGTGTCGTCGTCGAGCCGCTTGATGCGCAGCATCTCCTGCACCGTTTTGCCTACGGGCACCACCATGATGCCGCCCACTTTGAGCTGCTTGAGCAGCGCGCGCGGAATTTCAGGTGCGCCGGCCGTTACGAGGATGCGGTCGAAAGGTGCGTGTGCGGGCAGTCCCTTGTAGCCGTCGCCGTGAAAGAAGTGAATGCCTTTGATGCCGAGCTGCCCGATGAGCTTTTTGGCCTGTCGGTACAAGGCTTTGTGCCGCTCGATGGTGTACACTTCGGCGCCCATGGCCGCAAGCACGGCAGCCTGATAGCCCGAGCCCGTGCCGATTTCGAGCACCTTGTGGCCGGGCTGCACTTCGAGCAATTGCGTCTGGAAGGCCACGGTATAGGGCTGCGAGATGGTCTGTCCACAGGCTATGGGCAGGGCGATGTCTTCGTACGCCTTCTCTTCGAAAGCCGAATCGAGAAAACAGTGGCGTGGGATGGCGCCGATGGCGGCCAGCACCCGCTCGTCGGTGATGCCCCGGCGCCGCAGGGCTTGCACCAGTCGGCGGCGCATACCTTTGTGGCGGTACGTGTCTTTCAGCGTTCGGCTCAATGTGTGTGGTTTTTCGTGCTGTTTCGTGGGCAGTGGCATGCAGCCTTTGCTGCCTGTGCCAAATGTGTATTTTTGCTCCGCTTCCGCAAAAATGCAACATCTCATTTTCAACCCTCCAAAAAACAAAACGGATGACAAAGATAAAATTCGGGACCGATGGCTGGCGGGCCATCATTGCAGACGACTACACGGTAGCCAACGTCAAGCGCGTGGCTGAAGCCACCGGCAAATGGCTTCAGCAACGTGGTGGCAAGCAGGCTGTGGTGGGCCACGACTGTCGCTTCGGCGGGGCCCTCTTTGTCGAAACGACGGCCCGCGTGCTGGGGGCCATGGGCATCAAGGTGATCGTGGCGCCCGACTTCGTGAGCACGCCCATGGTATCGCTCGGCGTCGTCAAGACCGGTTCCGATCTGGGTGTGGTCATCACCGCCAGCCACAACCCGCCCGCATACAACGGCTACAAACTCAAGTCGAAGCTGGGCGGCCCCATGGTGCCTGCCGAGATTGCCGAGGTGGAAGCGCTCATCCCCGAAGCCTGTACGCTGGAGAGCCTGCCCACCATGGAGGAGCTCAAGGCAAAAGGGCTGCTCGAAGAGGCCGACCTCGAAGAGATCTACTACCAGCACGTGCTGGCTTCTTTCGATATGGACGCCATTCGCGGGGCCGGACTCAAGATCGCCTACGACGCCATGTACGGCGCGGGCCAGCGCATCGTGCAGCGCCTGCTGCCCGACTGCGTGTTCCTGCACTGCGACTACAACCCCTCGTTCAAGGGGCAGGCCCCCGAGCCCATCCTGCGCAACCTGGGCGAGCTGGCCGAGACCATCCGCAAGGATCCCGCCATCCAGCTCGGCTTTGCCAATGACGGCGATGCCGACCGCATCGGCATGTTCGACGCGGAAGGCAACTTCGTGGATTCGCACCACATCCTGTTGCTCCTGTTGCTGTACATGTACCAGTACAAGAAAGAGACGGGCAAGGTGGTCATCACCTTCAGCGTGACCAACAAGATGGTCGCTCTGGCCCGCAAGTTTGGTCTCGACTACACGGTGACGCCCATCGGCTTCAAGCACATCGCCGAGATCATGAGCCGCGAAGACGTACTCGTCGGCGGCGAAGAGTCGGGTGGGCTGGCCGTCAAGGGCCATATCCCCGAGCGCGACGGCGTATGGATCGCCCTGATGATCCTCGAGTTCATGGCCAAAACGGGCAAGACGCTCGCCGAGCTGATTCAGGAAGTCTATGAGCTGGTAGGTCCTTTCGCCTTCGATCGCGACGACCTGCACCTGCCCGAAGCGCAGAAGCAGGCCATCATCGAGCGCTGCAAGAACGATCCTTTCGATGCCTTCGGGCCTTACAAGATCACGCGTGTGGAAACCATCGACGGGTTCAAGTTCTGGATCGGAGACGACCGCTGGGTGCTGGTGCGCCCCTCGGGTACCGAGCCGGTGCTGCGCGTCTATGCCCAGGCACCTACCCGTGAAGAGGTGCGCAAGCTGCTCGATGCAGCGCATGCCGCCATGCGATAGGGCAGTCTGAGGAAGGGAAAATGTAAAGACGCCGGCGGGCATGCCACGCGACGCCTTTACGAAAGAAAATTGGGAAAATTGGGACGGCCCGACAGGCCGTCCCTCGATTTTTCCGGCTTCCAGGCAACGCGTCGTTGGGCGGAGTAGCCGGAAAGATGCCGTGCGATGCTTGCCGGCTTTGCGGTGGGTGCAGGCACGGGGGCGGAAGCAGCAGATCCATTGACGGCGCCGCTCATGAGAGTTGCATGTGATGCCCCTTCATTTTTGCCGGCACAATAACGAAAAAAGCGGGTTTCAGGTGCGTCATCTGGTTTTTGGAATGAGGTGACTCGTTCAAGGTGTTTATCATGAGAAAAGCTGTGGCAACGGCCACCGTCGTGGCTTTTGTCCGGCCCTTTGTTTTTGGGTGCCGCAAAGATGGATGAAGGGCAAGGGAGCGTTTCGTTCACTCATGTGCCGGTTTCGATCAATATGCAGGCGGGAGCTTTCACGTCGTTCAAAACGTGCTGATATAACCCACGTGCACGCGCGGGTTGGCCAGGTCGAAAGGGATTTGCGCGGAACGGCCGGTCGCCAGACTCACCTGCAAGATGCCGCCCCGCGTGGCGAGGGTGATTCCCGCCCCCAGACCCACACCACGGTCTTGCCGGGCGGTGACGGGATCCTGCCACCATCCGGCATCGCCGAAAAGGTAGAGGAACGAATTGCGGTCGAGCAACAGGCGCCCTTCGAGGGTAAGCACGAAGTAGTGCCGCGCGAAAAAGGCATCCTCGTCGAAGCCGCGCAACAGCCGGTTGCCTCCGATGCGCCAGGCTTCGTTTTGCACTACCGGTCCTTCGGCCAGGATGGCCGCACCTTGCAGGCGGGTCATCCATACCAGTTGGCGGCCCAGGGGCAGGTAGTGCGCCCCGTCCGCGTCCAGGCGAAACTGGGCGGTGCGCAGTGCGAGGCTGTCGTAGCGATGCGGGTCGGTTTCGAGCAGGCGTTCGTTTTCGAGGATGCGGCGAAGGCCGGCCGAGCCGTTGGCGGCAAGGCGCCAGCCCCGGCGCGGGTTGAAGCGGTAGTCGGTATGCTCGAGCACGAGGGCCATGCCCAGCGCCGACTGTTGCAGGTCGAGCTGGCCGCTCGTGGCGGCCGATACCGAGAGCAGGGAAGATACCTGCTGCCGCACGAACAGGCGCCAACTGTGGCCTGCAGGCATGAGCTGGTGCATGCCCGCACGCCACGACAGGTCGAGAAAGAGCGTGTCGCGCTTGTACAGATCGAACTCGCCGAACAGGCCGAAAGGCAAAACGGGTACCCATGGCCACTCGGCCAGCAAGCGCAGCCGCGGCGCGCGGGGTTGCAGTTGTTCGTAGCGGATCAGGAGGTGCTCGCCCCGGCCCAGGGCGTTGCGCCATTCGCCATGTGCCGTGCCCGTCAGGCGCACGCGCCGACCTTCGGGCCGGCGCGACGGCTGAATGCCCACCAGCAGGTCGAGGCGACTGGCGGGGCGCGCAGCGAGGGGCAGGTGCAGCCGCGCTTCGGTGCCGTAGAACGTCACCCAGGGCGCGCGCAGCAGCCGCACGTAGGGCAACTGCTCGATGCGTTGTCGGGCTCTGGCGATTTTTGCACGGGAGAAAGGAGTGCCGGGCGGCAGCCCCAGATGGCGGGCCAGCAGCTCGGGCGCGAGGCGCACCTCGCCTTCCACCACCACTTGCCCCATGGTGATGTGCGGGCCGGGGTTCAGTGCCACACGCGCGTGCAGCGTGCTGTCGTTGGCCTCCAGTGCCTCCAGTCCGAGGCTGGCAAAAGGGTAGCCATGGTTGGCATGCCAGTCGAGCACGTGGTCGAACAGGGCCGCCACTTGCTGCGGCTGCACGTGCGCACCATCGCGCACCAAGCCGGATATTTCGGGGCGGTTGCGCAACGCCTCGGGAAGCGCGTCGAGCTCGAGCGTGGCCCACCGCCATGCAGGCCCCCGGTGGAGGCGTGCCACGAGGGTGTCGCCCTGCCACCTGAGGGCGTCCACGCTTGCTTCGAGGTATCCTTCGGCCCAGGCCTGCCGTCGCCATTCCGACAGGCGCGCCATACAGGCCAGGGTGTCGAGGAGGTTTTCCACGAACAGGCTATCTTCGGCTGCAGCCTTTTCCCCTTCGGCAATCAGCCCGACGAGCACGCAGCCGCGTTGGGCCTGCACCAGGCCCAGGCAACAGAGCCAGCTTGCAAGGGCAAGGGCGAAGTGCTTTTTTTGCCGGAAGGCGAAGTTTTTACCCATGGTATGCCAATCCAAATGAAAATGAGACACCTGCTCGTTTGCTGTTTCGCGGTACTGGGTTTGCCGAAAGGCGAGGCCCAACCCGGGTCCGACTACTTTCAGCAAGAAGTACATCACCGCATCGAGGTGCGCCTCGACGACCGCCGGCATCGGCTCGACGGGCGCCAGCAGATCACCTACGTCAATCACAGCCCCGACACGCTGCGCGAAATATACATGCACCTGTGGCCCAACGCCTACAGCACGGTGCATAGTGCTTTCGCAAAACAACAGCTCCGCAACCGCCAGGATGAATTTTTCTTTGCCACAGACGAGGAGCGCGGCGGTTACGCGCACATCGCCTTCATGGCCGAAGGCGACACCCTGCGCTGGCACTACCTCGAACCCCATCCCGACATTGCGCTCTTGTCGCTGCCGCGCCCCCTGGCGCCCGGCGACTCGATCGTGATCCGCAGCACGTGGCTGTTGCGACTGCCCCGCGTGTTCTCGCGCCTGGGCCATGAAGGCCAGAGCTACATGATCACGCAATGGTATCCCAAGCCGGCCGTTTACGACCGCGAGGGCTGGCACCCCATGCCCTACCTCGACATGGGCGAATTCTATTCCGAGTTCGGCAACTTCGACGTGCGCATCACGCTGCCGCGCAACTACGTGGTGGCGGCCACCGGTACCCTGCAGACGCCCGAGGAGGTGAGCTTTTTGCGCAAGCGCATGGAGCAGACGCAGGCCAGGATACGCGGGGAGGTACCTCCATCCGACTCGGTCCCGCCCTCCGACAGTGTGATGAAAACGGTGCGCTTCACGGCCACGGACGTGCACGACTTCGCCTGGTTTGCCGACAAGCGCTTTAACGTGCAGATGAAAGAGGTAGAGCTGCCTTCCGGCAAAAAAGTGACGGCTGCGGCTTACTTTCTCGACAACGGCCTCGATGCCTGGAAAAGGGCCCATGAATACGTGGCCCGCACCCTCCGGTTCTACTCGGAAAAAGTGGGCACGTACCCCTGGCCCCACGCTACGGCGGTGCAGGGTCCCCTCGATGCCGGCGGCGGCATGGAATATCCGATGATTACCGTGCTCGACTGGAGCATCGAAGAGCCCGAAGAGCTGGACCGCCTCATCGCCCATGAGGTAGGGCACAACTGGTTCTACGGCATTCTGGCCAGCAACGAGCGCATGCATGCCTGGATGGACGAGGGCATCAACTCGTACTACGAAAGGTGCTACATGAAACAATTTTACGGCCGTGCCGACGAGGCGCTGGTGCCTGACCTGTTCAAGCGCCACAGCCGGATGAGCGAAAACGAGCTGACCTGGCTTGCCCTTGCGCGTGCGGCTCTGGACCTGCCGCCCGATATGGACGCCTGGCGGCAAACGCAGGCGGCCTACCTGGTGGGAGCGTATGTGAAGCCGCCCCTGGCGTTGCACCAGCTCGAGGCGCTGGTCGGCGCCGACCGCCTCGACCGGGCCGTGCAGGCGTATTTCGACCAATGGAAATTTCGCCACCCCGGACCCGACGATTTTCGCCAGAGCCTGGAGCAGGCACTCGGCCTCGAACTCGACTGGCTCGTCGGCGGCTATTTCGGCTCGAACCAGACGGTGGATTATTCGCTGCGCAAGCTGCGCCGCAAGGGCAAGGCGCTCGAACTGACCATCGCCAACAGGGGCAAGGTGGCGGCACCCTTTCCGCTCACCCTCTATCGCGACACCACCGTACTGCAGACGCACTGGTTCGACGGCTTTACGGGGCGCCGGACCCTGACGCTGCCCCTCGCCGCCGGAGCCACCCGCATCGTGCTCGACCCCGACCATGCCACGCTCGACCTGTACCGCCACGACAACGCCATGCGCATCTCTGGTCTTTTGCGCAAGGCGCGCCCGCTGCGGCCGGTGCTGTTGTGGCAGCTCGAATCGGACAAATACGGGCTGGTCAACGGGCTGCCCGTGCTGTCGTGGGACCGCTACGACGGACTCATGCCCGGCCTGCTGCTCTACAACAACATCGTGCCGCACCGCCGCTGGGAGTGGCAGCTCCTGCCCCAATGGAGTCTGCGCCAGCGCGAGCTGGTGGGCATGGCGCGCCTGCAGCGGCACTGGTGGTGGCGCAGCGGTCCCGTCCGGCAGCTCACGCTGGGCTGGTCGGGGCGCACCTACCACTATTTCGACAATCCGGCCTGGAGCTACACCTTGCGCTATGCACGTCAGGGCGTCTTTCTGCGATTTGCCTTTCGGCAAAAAGAACCCATCTCGTTTCGGCACCAGTTCGAGGCTTCGTGGCGATGGATACACGAAGAGCAGGCGCGCTTCGACACGCTGGGCAATTTCACGGGCAAGGAGCAGGCCCGGCGGCCGGTGGCGCGCCTGCTCTGGACGGGGCGCAACGATCGGCCGGTCAATCCGTGGCAGCTACAGGGCGGCCTCGAGGGCAGCCGCCTCGACTACTTCGGGCAGCCGCATCGCTACGTGCGGCTGTGGCTCGAGGGGCGCTTTGCCTATACCTACGATTCGGGGCGCCACATTTCGGCGCGCTTCTTTGTCGGCGGCTTCCTGCACAACACGGCCGCCCGACGCGGCTTCATCCTGCCGGGTGCGTGGAACCTCACGGCGCAGGGCTTCAACGACTACGCCTACGACCGTTTCTTTGCCGAGCGCTGGGCTGCTGACGGCCTGTGGAGCCGACAGATTGCCGCGGCCGAGGGCGGCATGAAGGTGGCGCTGGGGCCTGCCTACCTGCAGGGGCAGTCCAACCGCTTGGTGGTGGCCCTCAACCTCGAGGCCGACCTGCCCAAAGACCTGCCACTGGGGCTGGGCCTCAAACCCTACTTTGATATTGGATACTACGAAGGAGCGGGCATCTTCCAACCCGACGACTGGCGCGACAACCTGTGGTGGCAGGGTGGTTTGGCCCTCAACCTGTTTGGCAAACAGTTGCGTGTGTTCCTGCCACTGATCAATTCCGACAACCTCGAATTCCTCTACGACCAGAGCGGCCGAAGCCGCCTGTGGAGCCGACTCGTGTGGACCGTGCCCTTCGAAACGTACGATCCGTGGCGCATCCGCGAATGGCTTCTGGACCGCTGAGCCGTGGATAGCTGACCATGGCTGACAAGAGGGGTTTCACCGGAGGAACCGAATATGCGAGGATTTGAGCGAGGTTGAGACCGCTACGCGGATGTTGATTCCGACAGGTCGGATCCTGTCCCGGATACGGGAACAGGTGCCCGGCTGCGCCGGCTTGTTGAGATGCCGCTCATCCGGCAATGTTGAGATGGCCTCATCATGATGAATGAGGAATCGAGGAATGAGGCCACTGAAAAAAGCCGAAAAATTATTCGGGTACACAGAGCCCCACCGAGAATACACTGAGTTTCACAGAGTTACAAAAACTGCGCTCAAACTGCGTCCATCTGCGGCTGAAAGCTGCGGTTTCAATGGCTGAGCAATCGAGGAAGCGAGGAATCGAGGAATCGAGGATTTGAGGATTTGAGGATTTGACAAAAGGCTGATAGTCAATAAGAAAAACTTTAAACCCTGAACATCCACCC